>NZ_QFRV01000014.1:0-70313 GCF_004136805.1 Enterobacter cloacae complex sp. GF14B | reverse complement strand
TGGCGCCGGCTCGATCCCCGGCTTATCCTCACCGCCAGAACGCTGGGCTGGCGGCGGGCGAAAATTTTCTGGCTAGTGAAATGCCCATTGATGGTTCGTCCGGCCCTGCTGGCCTTTGCCACCGGCTTTTCCGTGAGCATGGCCCAGTACATGCCTACCCTCTGGCTGGGGGCGGGACGTTTCACCACCCTGACGACGGAGGCGGTCGCCCTCAGCAGCGGCGGCAGCATTCCGATCCTCGCCAGCCGGGCGCTGGGTCTGTTGTTGTTGACCAGCAGCGTATTTGCCCTTGCCACGCTGCTCTCCCGGCTCGTGGGCCGTCACAGACAAGGATTACGTTAATGCTGACCGTGAAAAATCTCACCATTGCGCCGCTCTTACATGAGGTCAACTTCCGCGTCCCGGCGGGGGAGATCGTCACGCTGATGGGGCCCTCCGGGAGTGGGAAATCGACCCTTTTCGCCTGGATGGTGGGTGCGTTATCCGCTGATTTTAAGGCGCACGGCGAGCTGTGGCTGAACGATCGTCGCTGCGATATGCTCCCCGTGGAAACGCGCGGGATCGGCATTCTGTTTCAGGATGCCCTGCTGTTTGACGCCTTCAGCGTGGGGCAAAACCTGATGCTGGCGCTGCCGGCGCACATCGTCGGGCGCGCCCGCCGCAACGCGGTCGAGCAGGCCCTGGAGACTGCCGGGCTGGCAAACCACTACACCAGCGATCCGGCGACCCTTTCCGGCGGCGAGCGCGCCAGGGTCAGCCTGTTGCGCGCCCTTCTCGCCCAGCCGCAGGCATTGCTGCTCGACGAGCCGTTCAGTCGACTGGATAAAACGCTGCGCGCCTCATTCCGGGCGTGGGTATTCGAGGTCACTCGCCAGCGCAGGATCCCGGTGGTGCTGGTCACGCATGATGAGGACGATATTCCGCCCGGCGGCGAGGTGATTGAGATTTCTCGCTGGCAATAATGTGCTAACGCAATGTTTTTGGCTTCAGGAGAGACGACAATGCCCCCCTCTTTTAATGACGTCAGGTTTTTCGATGAAACGTGTTTCTCAACTGACCGCGCTGGCCCTGATCTGCGGCCTCGCCTCACTCTCCTCCACGGCGGCTGATATGCCCCACTCCCTCACGCTGGACCAGCTCCAGGCGCAAAACGGCGCGGTAATTGATACGCGCGTCAGTGCGTTCTTTAACGGCTGGCCGCAGACCCTGAGCGGAACGTCCGGGCATGAACCCGCCGCGCTTAATCTCTCTGCCAGCTGGCTTGGGGCAATGAGCGATGAACAGCTCAGCGGCTGGGCAAAACAACATCGGCTTACGCCAGACATGCCGGTTGCGCTCTATGGCAACGATAATGACAACCAGACCGTCAAAACACGGCTGGAGAAAGCGGGCTTTACCCACGTCTCCACCCTGAGCAATGCCCTGCAACAATCCGACCGTCTGCAACGTCTGGCGCATTTCGAACAGCTGGTTTATCCGCAGTGGATCCACCAGTTGCAGCAGGGCAAACCCGTTACCGCCGCTCCAGCCGGAGAGTGGAAGGTGATCGAGGCTGGCTGGGGTGCGCCGAAGCTTTATCTCCTGAGCCACATTCCCGGCGCGGGCTATATCGACACCAATGAAGTGGAAAGCGAACCGCTGTGGAATAAGGTCTCTGACGAAGAGCTGAAAGCGATGCTGGCGAAGCACGGGATCCGTCACGATACCACCGTCATTCTGTATGGTCGCGACGTGTATGCCGCCGCGCGCGTGGCGCAGATCATGCTCTACGCGGGCGTGAAGGATGTGCGGATTCTGGATGGCGGCTGGAAGGCGTGGTCCGACGCCAGCCTGCCCGTTGAGCGCGGAACGCCTGCAAACGTGAAGCCAGCCCCTGATTTTGGCGCGCCGATCCCGGGCCAGCCGCGGCTGATGGTGGATATGGAGCAGGCCCGGGGAATGCTGCACCGTCAGGACGCGTCGCTGGTGAGCATTCGTTCCTGGCCAGAGTTTATCGGTGAAACCAGCGGCTACAGCTATATCAAGCCAAAAGGTGAAATTGCCGGTGCGCGTTGGGGCCATGCGGGCAGCGACGCGACCCACATGGAAGATTTCCACAATCCGGATGGCACCATGCGCAGCGCCGATGATATTGCCGCCATGTGGAAAACGTGGAATATCCTGCCGGAGCAGCACGTTGCGTTTTACTGTGGTACCGGCTGGCGCGCGTCTGAAGCCTTTATGTACGCCCGCGCCATGGGCTGGCAGAACGTTGCCGTCTACGACGGCGGCTGGTACGAATGGAGCAGCCATCCGCAGAACCCGGTCTCCACCGGGGAGCGCGGACCGGAGAGCGCACGCTAGCGGGGAAGTGACTTCAGCGTGATATAACCGCTCCAGATGCGCGTTGTGGTGGTCAGCCAGCACAACGCGCCAAACACCCATGCAAAGAGCGCGAAATGCGCCGGAAACAGGCTGCACAGCACAAACAGCGCGATGGTCTCTGTTCCTTCCGTTAATCCTCCAATGTAATAAAGCGACTTGTGCGCATAGCCGGGGTTGTCGATATCATGCTTCCCCGCCAGCGCGGCAAAGGCCAGAAAACTGCTGCCCGTCCCCATAAACGCGAACAGCAGCCAGGCGGCGGCGATCGCATTATCAGCCGGAGCGGCCAGCGCAAAACCAAACGGCACCAGGGCGTAAAACAGGAAGTCGAGGGCGATATCAAGAAATCCTCCCGCGTCCGTCAGGCCACGGCGACGCGCCAGCGCGCCGTCCAGACCATCCAGCAGCCGGTTCAGCACAATGGCGATCAGCGCCGCCGGATACCAGCCCAGCGCCAGAAAAGGTAACGCCAGCATGCCAATCGCAAACCCGGCGAGCGTTAAGCCATCAGGCGTGATAAACGGTTTATCCAGCGCGGCGGCCAGCTGATTTAATCCGGGTTTCAGCCGGGGGTGCAGATGTTTATCCAGCATGTGGTTTACCTTTAAACGTGGCGCACAGCCCCTGAGTCGGGATATCCAGCGCGGCGTTAAAGCGGGCGGAAAGATTCTGAAAGGCAATCAGAGCCGTCATTTCGGTGATGGTCTCTTCCGTAAAGTGGCGCTTCAGCAGGCTTTTGATATTTTCATCCACCTCAGGCGGCGTGGCGGTGACCGCTTCCGCATAGGCCAGCGCCGCGCGCTCCTCTTCGCTGAACAGGGTGGAATTTTGCCAGTCGCTGATGGCCTGCACTTTATCCAGCGCCCCGCTCCGCTCGGCCAGACGCAGGCTGTTGGCATCAATACAAAATGCGCAGTGGCAGATCTGCGAGACCCGCGTCATTAGTAGCGATCGCAGAACCGGGGTCAAACGCGCCTTGCGCCGCTCCAGATAGCCGACAAACAGCGCCACCAGCCAGAAAAGACGCGGCATACGACCCCACCAGCGAGTGGGGTTCAGCACCGCGCCGAAGTGTTTTTTCTGCATGGCGGCGATGGGGCTAAGGCTGACAGGAAGGGTTTCCATGGGCGCAACCCAGGCGGATATCTCTTTCACCTGATTCTCCTGATGACTGGACTCTTTGGAAGGGCACGATAATATGTCGTTTTTCGCTATTAATTATTGACGAACATGCTGAAAACACTCGATGTGGTTGCGGCCATCCTCGAAAATGAGGGCAAGATTTTGCTGGCGCAGCGTCCCGAACATGCCGATCAGCCAGGAATGTGGGAATTTGCGGGCGGGAAGGTTGAAGCCGGTGAGACCCAGCCGGAAGCGCTGATCCGCGAACTGCGCGAAGAGCTCGGCATTGAGGCCGTGCCCGCGCAGTATGTGGCAAGCCACCAGCGGGAGGTGTCGCAGCGGCTGATTCACCTCCACGCCTGGCATGTGCCTGAATTTAGCGGTGAGCTGAAGGCGCATTATCACTCGGCGCTGGTATGGTGTACGCCAGAAGACGCGTTCACGTATGATTTAGCCCCGGCGGATATACCGCTGCTGGAAGCGTTTATTCTTTTACGCGACGCCAGACCAGCGGGTTTGTACTGAGGGTGCGTTCATCACGCTGGCACTGCAACAGCACGCCATCCGCCCTGACCACTGCGCCTTCGGAATAGTTTTGATCCTGATAGATACAGCACTGATTACACGGCTGCGCACGCTGGCCGCCAGCGCTAAAGACCTCTGGCGGCACGTTAACCTCGACATCCGGGCGAATGCGATCAGCCTGTGCCCCGGCGGACACCATCAAACATAACGCGGCCATTGCGTAACGGTTCATAGACTTTGTTTCCTTTGCATCGTTTATATCTATAACGGTCGATCCGGACGGGATCTTTAATGTATCTCGTCATCGCTTTTAGTTATGACGCGCGCCCTGTCATTAATTTCCCTTGCAGCATAAATTTCTGCTTGCCTCTCAAAGCGGTGCGGGTGGTATAGTCAAAAAAACGACACAAAACATCTCCGCCACACGCATAAATTATTATAAGAGGTTCTTATATCTATGGATCAGACACGCTCTCTGGAAAGCTTTCTTGCCCATGTTCAGCAGCGCGACCCGCATCAAAGCGAGTTTGCCCAGGCCGTTCGTGAAGTCATGACCACCCTGTGGCCCTTCCTTGAGGAAAATCCGCGCTACCGCCAGATGGCGCTGCTTGAACGTCTGGTAGAGCCAGAGCGCGTCATCCAGTTCCGCGTGGCGTGGGTGGACGATCGCAATCAGGTGCAGGTCAACCGCGCATGGCGCGTGCAGTTTAACTCCGCCATTGGGCCGTTTAAGGGCGGGATGCGCTTCCATCCTTCGGTGAACCTGTCGATTCTGAAGTTCCTCGGCTTCGAGCAGACCTTTAAAAATGCGCTCACTACCCTGCCGATGGGCGGCGGTAAAGGCGGGAGTGATTTCGATCCGAAAGGCAAGAGCGAAGGCGAAGTGATGCGCTTCTGCCAGGCGCTGGTCACTGAACTCTATCGCCACCTTGGGCCCGACACCGACGTTCCCGCCGGAGATATCGGCGTGGGGGGGCGTGAAGTGGGCTTTATGGCCGGGATGATGAAAAAGCTCTCCAACAACAGCGCCTGCGTCTTTACCGGCAAAGGTCTGTCGTTTGGCGGTAGCCTGATTCGCCCGGAAGCGACGGGTTACGGTCTGGTCTATTTCACTGAAGCGATGCTTAAGCGTCACGGGCTGAGCTTCGAGGGGATGCGCGTGGCGGTCTCCGGCTCCGGCAACGTGGCGCAGTACGCTATCGAGAAAGCGATGGCGTTTGGCGCGCGCGTGGTTACCGCCTCCGACTCCAGCGGCACCGTAGTGGATGAAGCTGGCTTTACGGCAGAAAAACTGGCGCGTCTGTGCGAAATCAAAGCCAGCCGTGACGGTCGAGTAGCGGATTATGCCCGTGAGTTTGGCCTGACCTATCTGGAAGGTAAACAGCCGTGGGGCGTGCCGGTGGATATCGCCCTGCCATGCGCGACGCAAAACGAACTGGACGTGGATGCCGCCCGGACGCTGATTAGCAATGGCGTGAAAGCGGTAGCGGAAGGGGCAAATATGCCCACCACCATTGAAGCGACCGATCTGTTCCTGGACGCGGGCGTACTCTTTGCACCAGGCAAGGCGGCGAACGCTGGCGGCGTGGCAACATCCGGTCTGGAAATGGCGCAAAACGCCGCGAGAATGAGCTGGAAGGCTGAGAAAGTGGATGCCCGCCTGCACCACATCATGCTCGATATTCATCACGCCTGCGTGGAGTATGGCGGCGAGGCGTCTCAGACCAACTACGTGCGCGGGGCGAATATCGCCGGGTTCGTGAAGGTGGCGGATGCGATGATTGGGCAGGGTGTGATTTAAGGTTTATATCGTGCGGCCGGGTGCCCTCACCCCGGCCCTCACCCATAGGGAGAGGGTGAAAACCGGGCGTATCAGGCCGCGCTTTTCTTCTTTTTAAACGGTTTCTTCGCACCCGCGCCTGGTGCAACCATCCCTCTGAAGCGCTTCACCGGCGTGCTGCGCGCCTGATCGATCAGCTGGTAAAGCGTCCCCACCAGCGGCTGCATAAAGTCCTGATAGCGGCACTGCTTCTCGCTGATCTGCGTCAGCACCGATTCCCAGTGCGCGGTCATGTCCGGCCTGGCGGCCAGCTCCGGCAGGGAATGAATCAGCGCGCGCCCCGGCTCGGTCGAATGGATATAGCGCCCCTTTTTCTCAAGAAAACCGCGCTTAAAGAGCAGCTCGATGATCCCCGCGCGGGTTGCTTCCGTACCCAGACCGTCGGTGGCGCGCAGGATCTTCTTCAGATCTTTATCCTGCACAAAACGGGCGATCCCGGTCATGGCCGAAAGCAGCGTCGCATCGGTGAAGTGGCGCGGCGGCTGGGTCTGTCGTTCAACCACCTCCCCCTTCTCGCACAGCAGTTCGTCGCCTTTGGCCACGACCGGCAGCGGCGTGCCATCGTTCTCTTCGTCACGCTCTTTGTTGCCGAGCAGCGTGCGCCAGCCCGCTTCCGCGAGGAAACGCGCTTTGGCGATAAATTTGCCTTTGGCAATTTCCAGCTCAATAACGCACTTGCGGAAAACCGCGTCCGGGCAGAACTGCATCAGATACTGACGCGCGATCAGGTTATAGACTTTTGCTTCGTTGTCGGTCAGGTTGACGTTGCTGGTGCGCGCCGTCGGGATTATCGCGTGGTGGGCATCGACTTTTTTATCGTCCCAGCAGCGGTTATGGGTATCCGGGTTTACCGCCGGTTGCGGCAACAGATCCGGCGCATGGACACCAATGGCGTTCATCACCGAGTGGCGTCCGGCGAAGTGTTCCTCCGGCAGATAGCGGCTGTCCGAACGCGGATAGGTGATCAGCTTGTGGGTTTCATAGAGCTTTTGGCAGATATCGAGCACGTTCTGCGCGCTCAGGCCAAACTTTTTCGCGGCCTCGATCTGCAACGCCGAAAGGGAGAACGGCAGTGGTGCGGGCTCTGATTCCCGTTTGTCGTTATAGCTGGTAACGATCGCGGGCTGGCCGGTAATGCGGTTAACCACGTGCTCCGCCAGCGGACGATGTAGCAGCCGTCCCTCTTCGTCCTGATATGACTCACAGGCATCGCTCGGCTGCCAGACGGCGGTAAAGCGTTCGTCTTTCGGCGTGACGATATGCGCTTTGACTTCGAAGAAGTCTTTGGCGACGAAATTTTCGATCTCTTCGTCGCGACGCACCACCAGCCCCAGCACCGGGGTTTGAACACGCCCTACAGAGAGTACGCCCTGATAGCCCGCATTGCGTCCCAGGATGGTGTAGGCGCGGGTCATGTTGATCCCGTACAGCCAGTCCGCGCGGGCACGCGCCAGCGCGGAGACACACAGGGGAATAAATTCGCTGTTGGCGCGCAGGCGCGAGATCGCGCGCTCCACCGCCTGCGGATTGAGGTCGTTGATAAGGCAGCGCTGCACCTGCTGACGCTTTTCCGGCGCCAGCTCCAGGTAGTCCAGCACTTCATCGACCAGCAGTTGCCCTTCCCTGTCCGGGTCACCCGCGTGGACCACTTCCGTCGCCTCATGCAGGAAGCGCTTAATGACGTTGAGCTGTTTGGTGACGGAAGGACGCGGTTGCAGACGCCACTTTTCCGGCACAATTGGCAGATCGTTGAGATTCCAGCGGGCGTAGCGGCTGTCGTAGACATCCGGCTGCGCCTGTTCAAGCAGGTGCCCGATACACCAGGTGACCACCTGTCCGTTACCGCATTCGATAAAGCCATCACCTTTGCGATGCGGCTTGGGCAGCACATCGGCGATGGCACGCGCCAGACTCGGTTTTTCGGCAATAAACAACCGCATCGAATTAACGGATCTCAATCATCGGGCGACCACCGCGGGCGGTCACCAGCTCACCG
This sequence comes from Enterobacter cloacae complex sp. GF14B, assembly GCF_004136805.1. NCBI lineage: Bacteria > Pseudomonadati > Pseudomonadota > Gammaproteobacteria > Enterobacterales > Enterobacteriaceae > Enterobacter > Enterobacter cloacae complex sp. GF14B. The sequence continues at coordinate 62,466 of NZ_QFRV01000014.1, read as the reverse complement.
ATGGCCGTCAGGGTGATGCCAAACTCGGCAGCCGTCGCCTGAACGTCAGCTTCAGCTTCCGGCGTCACCGCCAGCAGCAGACCGCCGGAGGTTTGCGGATCGCACAGCAGGTTACGCCATGCTTCCGGCATTTCGCCCATTAAATGGCCGTAGCTGGCGAAGTTGCGCTGCGTCCCGCCCGGCACCGCGCCCTGAGCAATGTACTCTTCCACGCCCGGCAGTTTCGGCACATCCTGATACCAGACCTGCGCCTGCACGCCTGCGCCCTGACAGACTTCAGAGAGGTGCCCCAGCAGACCAAATCCGGTCACGTCGGTCATGGCCTTCACGCCGTCGATATTAGCGAATGCCGCACCGGCGAGGTTCATCTGACACATCACTTCCGTTGCCAGACCGATATGCTCGGGCTTCAGCAGGGATTTCTTCTCGGCAGTGGTCAGTACGCCAATGCCCAGCGGCTTGGTGAGGAACAGTTTGCAGCCCGGTTGCGCCGTGCTGTTGCGCTTCACGCGTTCGGTGGGCACCACGCCGGTGACGGCCAGGCCGAAGATCGGCTCCGGCGCATCGATAGAGTGTCCACCGGCCAGGGCAATACCCGCCTGCTGGCAGGCAAAGCGTCCGCCTTCAATCACGTCGCGGGCAATTTCCGGCGGCAGGGTGTTAATCGGCCAGCCCAGAATGGCGATCGCCATGATCGGTTTACCGCCCATCGCAAAGATATCGCTGATGGCGTTGGTGGCCGCAATGCGTCCGAAGTCGAATGGGTTGTCGACAATCGGCATAAAAAAGTCAGTGGTGCTGATAATGCTGGTGCCGTTACCTAAGTCATAAACCGCTGCATCGTCACGCGTTTCCTTACCGACAAGCAGGTTCGGGTCGACAAACTTCGCCTGCTCACTGTGCAGGATGGTCTCCAGCACTTTCGGGGAAATTTTACAACCGCAACCGGCTCCGTGGCTGTATTGCGTTAAACGAATGGTTTGCTCGCTCATGGACGTCTCCTGTCATCTCAATCGCGCTATGGTAGCGCTCATTCCATAAAGAGGTAAGTATGACTGTCTGAATTCTGCGGCGGATGCTCAGAATCCAGACAGTTTAGCGCGGGTAATTAAAAACGGCTGACGAAAGGCGTGGTGTCCGGCACGCTGATGGTGCTGGAGGCTTTAAGCTGCGGGGTGCCGAGATAGAGGAAGCCGACAATTTTATCGTGCTCGCCACAGGCAAAGCCATCACGCACGACCGAACTTTCGGTCAGCGGTCCGGTGCGCCAGATGCCATTGAAGCCCTGCGCGACGGCGGCCATTTGCATTGCCATTACCGCGCAACCGGCAGACATCTCCTGCTCCCAGACCGGCACTTTATGATCGGCCTGGCATTTTGCGACTACCGCGATGATCATCGGCGCACGGAATGGCGCGTTGCGGGCTTTATCAATCCCCTTCTCATCCTGGCCTGCGGCAACAGCCCCCTGCTCCAGCAGCTGGCTGAAGCGGCCGCGCCCTTCGCCTTCAATAATAAAGAAGTGCCACGGCTGCAATGTGCCATGGTCCGGCGCACGCATTCCGGCACGCAGAATGTTTTCCAGCTGCTCGCCGACGGGTGCCGGTTCGGCCAGGCGGGAAGCGCTACGACGGTTAACAAGCAGTTCAAGTGCGTCCATTGGTTAACTCCTTTCATGAAATTTACTCACAAAATTAACACGACAGCAGAATTTGTTACAGCGTGGCAGGCGATTCCTGCTGACAAGTGGCGGTTGGGTCATTACGATAACCGCACATTACCGTCCCGTGGCGACGGAAACAGTCCTTTTCTGGTTAGGGAGAATACATGCGAACCCTTTGGCGAATCTTTGCCGGTTTCTTTAAATGGACGTGGCGACTGCTCAACTTCGTCCGCAACCTGGTGATGAACATCTTTTTCATCTTTCTGGTCCTGGTATGCGCTGGTATCTGGATGCATATCAGCAACGCAAACCAGTCGCAGCATTCGACGCGCGGCGCACTGTTACTCGATATCACCGGGGTGATTGTTGATAAGCCATCGACCAGCAACCGTCTGGGCGTGATTGGCCGCCAGCTGTTCGGCGCAACGTCAGACCGTCTCCAGGAAAACTCCTTGTTTGATATTGTCGACACCATCCGTCAGGCCAAAGACGATCGTAACATTACCGGTATCGTGTTGGACCTGAAAGATTTTGCCGGCGCCGATCAGCCGTCAATGCAGTACATCGGTAAAGCGCTGCGCGAATTTCGCGACAGCGGTAAACCGGTTATTGCCATTGGCGACAGCTACACCCAGGGGCAATATTATCTGGCGAGCTTTGCCAATAAGATCTGGCTTTCGCCACAGGGCACGGTCGATCTGCATGGCTTCGCCACTAACGGTCTGTACTACAAATCGCTACTCGACAAGCTGAAGGTCACTACCCACGTCTTCCGCGTCGGGACCTATAAATCCGCCGTGGAGCCGTTTATCCGCGATGATATGTCCCCTGCCGCTCGTGAAGCGGACAGCCGCTGGATTGGCGAGCTGTGGCAGAACTACCTCGGCACCATTGCCGCTAACCGTCAGATTACCGCTGAGCAGGTCTTTCCGGGCGCGCGCGGCGTGCTGGACGGCCTGCGCAAGGTGGACGGCGATACAGCGAAATACGCGCTTGATAACAAACTGGTCGATCAGCTGGGTTCCAGCGCTGAAATTGAAAAAGCGCTGACCAAACAGTTCGGCTGGAGTAAAGAGGACAAAAACTACAGCGCCATCAGCATGTATGACTACGCCGCGAAAAAATCGGACGACAGCGGTGACAGCATCGCCGTGGTGTTTGCTAACGGGGCCATTATGGACGGGGAAGAAACGCCGGGGAACGTCGGCGGAGACACCACCGCGTCGCAGATCCGCGATGCGCGCCTGGATCCGAAAGTGAAGGCAATTGTCCTGCGGGTGAACAGCCCTGGCGGCAGCGTCAGCGCCTCTGAAGTGATCCGTGCTGAACTGGCCGCCGCGCGCGCCGCAGGCAAGCCGGTAGTGGTCTCGATGGGCGGCATGGCGGCTTCCGGGGGGTACTGGATCTCGACGCCAGCCAACTACATCGTGGCTAACCCAAGCACGCTGACCGGCTCGATTGGCATCTTCGGTGTGATCAACACCGTTGAGAACAGCCTGGATTATCTCGGCGTCCACACCGACGGCGTTTCCACCTCGCCGCTGGCAGACGTGTCCGTTACCAAATCCCTGCCGCCTGAGGTGTCTGAGATGATGCAGCTCAGCATTGAGAGTGGCTATAAACGTTTCATCACGCTGGTTGCGGACTCCCGTAAAAAGACGCCAGACCAGATTGACCAGATCGCGCAGGGCCACGTCTGGACCGGCCAGGATGCGAAGAGCAACGGTCTGGTAGACAGCCTGGGTGATTTCGACGACGCCGTGAAGAAAGCGGCGGAGCTGGCGAAGCTCAAGCAGTGGCACGTGGACTATTATCAGGACGAACCGACGTTCTTCGATATGGTCATGGACAGCATGTCCGGCTCCGTCCGTGCCATGCTGCCGGACGCGCTTCAGGCTTATCTGCCGGCGCCGGTGGCGACCGCGGCGAAAGCCATGAAAGCGGAGAGCGACAAGCTCGCAGCCTTTAATGATCCACAGAGCCGTTACGCGTTTTGCCTGACCTGCGCGAACGTGCGTTAAAAACCGTCCCCTCTTCCCGTGAAGAGGGGATTTTTTCTTTTGAAGAACAAGAACTCATTACCATGCAGAAGAAATCAATATATGTCGCCTATACCGGCGGTACCATCGGTATGCAGCGCTCAGAAAATGGCTATATCCCGGTTTCCGGCCACTTGCAGCGCCAGCTGGCGCTGATGCCTGAATTTCACCGTCCGGAAATGCCGGACTTTACCATCCACGAATATGAGCCGCTGATGGACTCCTCCGACATGACGCCGGAAGACTGGCAGCATATTGCGGATGATATTAAAGCCCATTACGACCAGTACGACGGCTTCGTGATCCTTCACGGTACCGACACCATGGCGTTCACCGCCTCGGCGCTCTCCTTCATGCTGGAGAACCTGAGCAAGCCCGTCATCGTGACCGGTTCGCAGATCCCGCTGGCGGAACTGCGTTCAGACGGGCAGATCAACCTGCTTAACTCCCTGTACGTGGCCGCTAATTACCCGATCAACGAGGTAACGCTGTTCTTCAACAACCGACTGTACCGCGGGAACCGTACCACTAAAGCGCACGCCGATGGCTTTGACGCTTTTGCCTCACCTAACCTGCAACCGCTGCTGGAAGCGGGGATCCATATCCGTCGTCTGGGCACGCCGCCCGCGCCAAATACCGCAGGCGAGCTGATCGTTCACCCCATTACCCCGCAGCCGATTGGCGTGGTGACGATTTACCCGGGTATTTCCGCCGACGTGGTGCGCAACTTTCTGCGCCAGCCGGTGAAGGCGCTGATCCTGCGCTCCTATGGTGTGGGTAACGCCCCGCAGAACGGTGAGTTCCTTAAGGAGCTTCAGGAGGCGAGCGATCGCGGGATTGTGGTGGTCAACCTCACCCAGTGTATGTCCGGCAAGGTCAATATGGGCGGCTACGCCACCGGTAATGCTCTGGCTCACGCAGGCGTGATAAGTGGTTTCGATATGACCGTTGAGGCAACACTGACTAAACTTCACTATTTACTGAGTCAGGATCTGGATATTGATTCCATTCGCCGCGCCATGATGCAAAACCTGCGCGGTGAACTGACGCCGGACGAATAAGGAGATCCCATGAAGCAACGCGCCCTGTTACTGGTCGATTTGCAAAATGATTTCTGTGCGGGTGGTGCGCTGGCCGTCGCGGAAGGCGACAGCACCGTAGACGTCGCGAATTCGCTGATTGCGTGGTGTAAAGCTCGTGGTGAAGCGGTGGTGGCGAGTCAGGACTGGCATCCGGCAAACCACGGCAGCTTTGCCAGCCAGCACAACGTTGAGCCTTTCAGCCAGGGCGAACTGGACGGGCTGGCGCAAACCTTCTGGCCCGATCACTGCATGCAGCAGACGGAAGGCGCTGAGCTGCATCCGCTGCTGAACCAGAAGGCCATCGACGCGGTGTTCCACAAAGGTGAAAACCCAACCATCGACAGCTACAGCGCGTTCTTTGATAACGGTCATCGTCAGAAGACGGCGCTGGACGCGTGGTTGCGCCACCATGAGATCACCGAGCTGATTGTGCTGGGCCTGGCGACGGATTACTGCGTGAAGTTCACCGTGCTGGATGCGCTCCAGTTGGGCTATACCGTGAATGTCATCACCGACGGTTGTCGCGGGGTAAATATTCAGCCGCAGGACAGCGCTCAGGCGTTTATGGATATGGCAGCAGAAGGCGCAACGCTGTATACGCTGGCTGACTGGATGGAGACGCAGGCGTAAGCTTTTTAGCCGGGTGACGGCTTAGCCTTACCCGGCCTACTTTCTCTGGTTTTGTAGGCCGGGTAAGCGTCAGCGCCACCCGGCATTTCTTCCCCAATCCCCATAAAGTGAACTCCCTCGCATCACAAGCGAAACGGCGATGCTATTCTCTTCAGGCTGTTTTTTCGCCACGCCTTTTCTGTGGCGTGGTTATTTTTATTCAGTCAAAGAGGAACTTATATGAAACGTTTGCCCTTGCTGGCAGCATTACCCTTGCTTTGCGCGTCACTGGCTTCCGCCGCGCCCCTGATGTCCGTGGGCTACTTCAATGGGGGTGGCGATGTTACCGCCGGACCGGGTGGCGATATTCATAAACTCGACGTCCGCCAGATCACCCACCTCAACTACTCGTTTGGTCTGGTCTATAACAACGAGAAAGACGAAACCAACGCCGCGCTGAAAGATCCGGCAAAACTGCATCAAATCTGGTTATCACCTAAGGTGGCATCCGATCTGGCGTTACTTCCTCAGCTTCGTAAACAAAACCCGAACCTGAAAGTCCTGCTTTCCGTTGGCGGCTGGGGGGCGCGTGGTTTTTCTGGCGCAGCGGCAACCAAAGAGAGTCGCGCGGTGTTTATTCGCTCCGCGCAGGAGATCGTCAGTCAATACGGCCTGGACGGGATCGACCTGGACTGGGAATATCCGGTCAACGGCGCGTGGGGACTTGTCGAAAGCACCCCTGCCGACCGGGATAATTTCACCGCGCTGTTAAAAGAGATGCGTGACGCGTTTGGTAAGAAAAAGCTGGTCACGATTGCGGTGGGCGCGAATGCGGAAAGTCCGAAAAGCTGGGTGGATGTGAAAGCTATTGCCCCCCTGCTCGATTACATCAACCTGATGACCTACGACATGGCGTACGGTACTCAGTATTTTAACGCGAATCTGTATGACTCCAGCGACTGGCCAACGGTAGCTGCCGCAGACAAATACAGCGTCGAGTTTGTGGTGAATAACTATCTGGCCGCCGGGCTGAAGCCGCAGCGGATGAATCTCGGAATTGGTTTCTATGGGCGCGTGCCGAAACGTGCCGTAGAGCCAGGGATCGACTGGAGCAAACCAGACGCGCAAAACAATCCGGTGACGCAGCCCTACTTCGGGCCGCAGGAACTGAGCCTGTTCAAATCGCTTGGCTATGATCTGACCAAAGATACCTATGTGAAATACAACGATATCGTCCGCAAGCTGCTGAACGATCCGCAAAAACGCTTTACCGAGCACTGGGACGAACAGGCGAAGGTGCCGTGGCTGTCGGTGAAATCCGCCGACGGGAAGGCGCTGTTTGCGATTTCCTATGAGAACCCGCGCTCCGTGGCGATCAAAGCGGATTACATCAAGGAGAAAGGACTTGCCGGCGCCATGTTCTGGGAGTATGGGGCTGACGACGAAAACCAGCTCGCGAAACAGCTGGCGGAGTCGCTTGGGATCCCGCATCAGTAGTAAGACAATCAAGCCCTCTCCCTTTGGGAGAGGGTTGGGTGAGGGCATAAACCCGCACCGTTATTGCATTTTCATCGTCGCAATCGGCTTCGGCGTGATGCCGAAGTCTTCTTTCAACTCGCGCTTGCTTTTCATCACCATCTGACCGTTAGTGTCGATGGTCATGTGCTGGGCGTCGGTATTGTGACGCGCCTGCCACAGCATCACCAGCTGCAAGCTGTTCTCTTTTTGCTCAGGTGTGAGCGCCACACCGTCCGGCCATTTTCCCAACTCAACGGCCGTCACCAGACGCTGATAAACCTCCGGGGTCATACCTGCAATCATGTCATCAATATTCATGATCTCTCCCTTTCAAAGGAATAATTTGCTGAATCGTTTTTTCAACCCTTGGTCTGGTCGCCGTTTTCATCATCGGTAAAGCTCATGGAAGCCGAATTTACGCAGAAACGCTCCCCCGTCGGCTGCGGGCCATCCGGGAAGACATGCCCGAGATGGGCGTCGCAGTTCCCGCAACGAATTTCGGTGCGCACCATGCCGTGCGAGGTGTCCGTCAGGTAGCGGATCGCATCATCGCTGACAGGCTCGTAAAAACTCGGCCAGCCGCAGCCAGAATCGTACTTCGTCTGGGAGTTAAACAGCGGTGCATCACACACCAGGCAGTGGTAGACGCCTTCCCGTTTATTGTGCAGCAAACGCCCGGAAAACGGCGGTTCTGTGCCGTGATTTTGCGTCACGTAAAACTGCATCTCTGTAAGGTTTTTTTTCAAATCGTCGGGGTTACGTTGGTTCGACATATGCTTACATCTCGCTGTTGAAACAGACATCTTTTAACCCAGATTCTAACAAAACATTAACACCCGCGCGTGCACTTTTGTTCTAAACTTATGTGTCGCGAAAAGGCGGTCAGGCAATTGTGATCAATTTCACATTTTAATCCTGCGAGGCCTTTAAAATTCCGGGCGCAGCCCCCATATGGTTGCTAGCTCAAAGGGAAAGTGAGGCGAGTCAGTCGCACAAACGTTAGTCACAGGATTGATTTGTCGCAATGATTGACACGATTCCGCTTGACGCTGCGTAAGGTTTTTGTAATTTTACAGGCAACCTTTTATTCACTAACAAATAGCTGGTGGAATATATGACTATCAAAGTAGGTATCAACGGTTTTGGCCGTATCGGCCGTATTGTTTTCCGTGCTGCTCAGAAACGTTCTGACATCGAAATCGTTGGTATCAACGATCTCCTGGACGCTGAATACATGGCGTACATGCTGAAGTACGACTCAACTCACGGTCGTTTCGACGGCACCGTTGAAGTGAAAGACGGCCACCTGGTTGTTAACGGCAAAACCATCCGCGTTACTGCTGAGAAAGACCCAGCTAACCTGAAATGGAACGAAATCGGTGTTGACGTTGTAGCTGAAGCTACCGGTATCTTCCTGACCGACGAAACTGCACGTAAACACATCACTGCGGGTGCGAAGAAAGTTGTTCTGACTGGTCCTTCCAAAGACAACACCCCAATGTTCGTTCGCGGTGCAAACTTCGAAACTTACGCTGGCCAGGACATCGTTTCCAACGCATCCTGCACCACCAACTGCCTGGCACCGCTGGCTAAAGTTATCAACGACAACTTCGGCATCATCGAAGGTCTGATGACTACCGTTCACGCAACCACCGCTACTCAGAAAACCGTTGATGGCCCGTCTCACAAAGACTGGCGCGGCGGCCGTGGCGCGGCTCAGAACATCATCCCATCTTCTACCGGTGCTGCTAAAGCAGTAGGTAAAGTACTGCCAGAACTGAATGGCAAACTGACTGGTATGGCGTTCCGCGTTCCAACTCCTAACGTATCCGTTGTTGACCTGACCGTTCGTCTGGAAAAAGCTGCTTCTTATGAAGAAATTAAGAAAGCAATCAAAGCTGCTTCCGAAGGCCCAATGAAAGGCGTTCTGGGTTACACCGAAGACGACGTTGTATCTACCGATTTCAACGGCGAAGTGTGCACTTCCGTGTTCGATGCTAAAGCAGGTATCGCACTGAACGACAACTTCGTGAAACTGGTTTCCTGGTACGACAACGAAACTGGCTACTCTAACAAAGTACTGGACCTGATCGCTCACATCTCCAAATAAGTTGAGATGAGTGCTTGATCCTAAAAGGCGACTTCGGTCGCCTTTTTTATTGTTTTTAGACAGAGGATTGCTTAATGATTAATAAAATTTTTGCACTTCCGGTAGTCGAACAACTTACCCCTGTGCTCTCCCGCCGTCAGATTGACGGTGCCGATATCATCGTCGTTGATCATCCGCGCGTTAAAGCCTCCGTCGCGCTCAACGGCGCCCACCTGCTCTCCTGGAAACCAGAAGGTGAAGAAGAAGGCCTGTGGCTGAGCGAGGCCACCTCGTTCAAAAGAGGGGCGGCGATCCGCGGCGGCGTACCGATTTGCTGGCCATGGTTTGGCCCGTCAGCGCAGCAGGGATTACCGTCTCACGGTTTCGCCCGTAACCAGCAGTGGACGCTGAAAGCCCACAACGAAGATGAAAACGGCGCGGTGTTGACCTTTGAGCTCCAGGCGAATGATGAAACGCGCGCCCTGTGGCCACATGAATTCACCCTGTATGCCCGCTTCAAGCTGGGTAAAACCTGCGAGATTGAACTGGAAGCGCACGGCGAATTCGAAACTACGTCCGCCCTGCACACCTATTTCAACGTAGGCGACATTCAGGCCGTTAAGGTGAGCGGACTTGGCGATACCTTTATCGACAAAGTGGATAACGCGAAAGAAGGCAAGCTGGACGACGGCGTGCAGACTTTCCCGGATCGTACCGACCGCGTATACCTGCACCCGGAAGCCTGTAGCGTCATCCACGACAGCGCGCTGAACCGCGGTATTGATGTGGTTCATCACCACCACAGCAACGTAGTGGGCTGGAACCCGGGCCCTGCCCTTTCCGTCAGCATGGCGGATATCCCGGATGACGGTTACAAGACCTTCGTCTGCGTGGAAACCGCGTGCGTGACCGCGCCGCAGAAAACCAGCGAAGAAAAACCGTCCCGCTTAGGCCAGACGATCAAGATTGTGAAGCGCTAATATTGTTCAGGCATCATAAAAAACAAACGGGGCGCAAGCGCCCCGTTTTAATGCATTACGTTCTGGTCAGAACTTGTAGGTCACACCTACAGAGAAGATGCCAGACCAGGACTTGTCGACCATCGGGCTGTCTTTCACTTCATCGCTCAGACGAATGTAACGGCCAGTACCGTACACATTCCAGTCACCGAGGAAGTTATACGATGCGGTGAGTTCCAGGTACGGGTCCCAGCCATCATCCGCGCTGTAGCTATTCAAACCACTGCGGCGAGACTCCGCTTTAGACACGCCATAGTAGTAGTCGTTGTAATTTTCGCTGCTGTACTGCACACCGATACCCGGCGTCAGCGTCACTGCGCCGTTGGTATAGCGGTAAAGCCACGCCAGATCCCAGATGAAGCCGTTGCTGTTGTCCAGGGTATCGCCCGCCAGCGCAGTGCGCAGGAAGCCATACTCGGTATTATGGACGTAAGAAAGCCCCGCCATCAGTGAGCTTCTGCGTTTGTCCAGTTGACGAAGCGCATTGCTGTCGCTGTCGCCTGGTTTAAAGTGCGTTGGGTCGTAATAGGCCATGATGGAGAGCTTATCGGCCGTATCGTTCCACAGATAGTAGCCGCCGCCCAACCCACGGAACCAGAAGTTATCGCCTTCATAGGTGACAACGGGGACAGGATAAACGTCGCGGTCATACTGCTTGTACGGGCTGTTAATCACGCCAGCACCCGCGCCAACAGTCCACTGGCTCTCAGCCTGTACGGTGCTCGCTGCGGTAGCGGCAAGGATGCCCAATGCCAGAAGTTTGAGTTTGGTCACAATCCATTCTTTCCTGTAGTCAAATAATCAGCGGGTGAAGTGTAACCGCCATTCCCGTACATCCCAAAATTTTTTGCGCACTAATCCGTTTGATTAACCCGTTATTTTTCATTTTTCAGATGACATCCCGCTTTCATTTATGTGACCGATAAATGAAAAACCCGCTTTTCGCTTATAACCGCAGTGGAAATTTTTGGATGAGTTATTGATATGTCATTGAAAGTAGATTTTATCCGTATGCAAGTTTTGCAATTGCCATCTACGCTTTAATTTAAGAAGAGGTTTTGCTGAACACCCTGCGGTTCATAGCCTTCGACCTGGCACACAGGTTGCTGCTCTGGCAGTGAGGTGCGAAAAATTCTCTTCCGGGAGCCTCCACTACTCATACGAACGGCTCTTATCCTGTGCTAAAAAACGAAAGGACGGCATGCCATGAATATATTCGATCACTATCGCCAGCGCTACGAAGCTGCCAAGGACGAAGAGTTCACACTGCAGGAGTTTCTTACCATTTGTCGGCAAGATCGCAGTGCCTATGCCAATGCGGCAGAACGGCTATTGATGGCTATTGGTGAGCCAAACATGGTTGATACTGCCCTGGAGCCACGGCTTTCCCGTCTCTTTTCGAATCGGGTGGTCGCCCGATACCCGGCGTTTGAAGAGTTCTATGGCATGGAAGATGCCATTGAGCAGATCGTCTCCTACCTGAAGCATGCCGCTCAGGGGCTGGAAGAGAAGAAGCAGATCCTTTACCTGCTGGGTCCTGTCGGTGGGGGTAAATCCTCCCTGGCTGAACGGCTGAAAGCGCTGATGCAGCGCGTGCCGATCTATGTGCTGAGCGCCAACGGCGAGCGCAGCCCGGTCAATGACCATCCGCTGTGCCTGTTTAATCCGCAAGAGGATGCGCAAATTCTGGAAAAAGAGTTTGGCATTCCGCATCGCTATCTCGGTACGATCATGTCGCCGTGGGCGGCAAAACGTCTGCACGAGTTTGGCGGGGACATCACCAAATTCCGCGTCGTGAAAGTGTGGCCGTCTATCCTCGAGCAGATCGCCATTGCCAAAACAGAACCCGGTGACGAGAACAACCAGGATATCTCGGCGCTGGTGGGTAAAGTCGATATCCGTAAGCTGGAGCATCACGCGCAAAACGACCCGGATGCCTACGGCTATTCCGGTGCGCTGTGCCGTGCCAACCAGGGGATTATGGAATTCGTCGAGATGTTTAAAGCACCGATCAAAGTGCTGCATCCGCTGCTGACCGCCACCCAGGAAGGGAACTACAACGGGACGGAAGGTATTTCCGCCCTGCCGTTTAACGGGATTATCCTTGCCCACTCTAACGAATCTGAATGGGTGACCTTCCGTAACAACAAAAACAATGAGGCGTTCCTTGACCGTGTGTACATCGTCAAAGTGCCTTATTGCCTGCGGATCTCCGAGGAGATCAAGATTTACGAAAAACTGCTCAACCACAGTGAGCTGGTCCATGCCCCTTGCGCACCGGGAACGCTGGAAACGCTGTCGCGCTTCTCGATCCTGTCGCGCCTGAAAGAGCCGGAAAACTCCAGCATCTACTCAAAAATGCGCGTGTATGACGGCGAAAGCCTGAAGGATACCGACCCGAAAGCGAAATCGTACCAGGAATACCGCGATTACGCCGGGGTCGACGAAGGGATGAACGGTCTGTCGACGCGTTTCGCGTTTAAGATCCTCTCCCGCGTCTTTAACTTCGACCACGCGGAGGTGGCCGCCAACCCGGTACATCTGTTCTACGTGCTGGAACAGCAAATTGAACGTGAACAGTTCCCACAGGAGCAGGCTGAACGCTACCTGGAGTTCCTGAAAGGCTACCTGATCCCGAAATACGCCGAGTTCATTGGCAAAGAGATCCAGACCGCCTATCTGGAATCCTATTCCGAATACGGCCAGAACATCTTCGACCGGTACGTCACTTACGCTGACTTCTGGATCCAGGATCAGGAGTATCGCGACCCGGATACCGGCCAGCTGTTTGACCGTGAATCCCTGAACGCGGAACTTGAAAAAATCGAGAAACCAGCCGGGATCAGCAACCCGAAAGACTTCCGAAACGAGATTGTGAACTTCGTGCTGCGCGCCAGAGCGCATAACAACGGCCGCAATCCGAACTGGACCAGCTACGAAAAACTGCGCACCGTTATAGAGAAGAAAATGTTCTCTAACACGGAAGAGCTGTTGCCGGTTATCTCGTTCAACGCCAAAACCTCAACCGACGAGCAGAAAAAGCACGACGATTTTGTCGACCGTATGATGGAAAAAGGCTATACGCGCAAACAGGTCCGCCTGCTTTGTGAATGGTATCTGCGCGTGCGTAAATCGTCTTAAAACAAGTGCCCGGTAACGCGCTTACCGGGCCAACAAAATGTCCGGCACTTACGGACGCTGCAAGTTGGCAAATGCAGTACGGGGGATATATGACCTGGTTTATTGACCGGCGTCTTAACGGCAAAAACAAGAGCACGGTGAATCGCCAGCGCTTCTTGCGCCGTTATAAAGCGCAAATTAAACAGTCGATCTCCGAGGCCATCAACAAACGCTCGGTGACCGACGTCGACAGCGGCGAATCCGTCTCCATCCCCAACGATGACATCAGCGAACCGATGTTTCATCAGGGGCGTGGCGGCCTTCGCCATCGTGTACACCCAGGTAATGACCACTTCGTCCAGAATGACAGAATCGAGCGACCCCAAGGCGGAGGCGGCGGTTCTGGCAGCGGTCAGGGGCAAGCCAGCCAGGACGGAGAAGGCCAGGATGAGTTTGTCTTCCAGATTTCAAAAGACGAATATCTCGATCTGCTGTTTGAGGATCTGGCCCTGCCGAATCTGAGAAAGAATCAGCACCGTCAGCTCAACGAATACAAAACCCATCGTGCGGGCTATACCGCAAATGGGGTGCCCGCCAACATCAGCGTGGTGCGTTCACTGCAAAACTCGCTGGCGCGACGCACGGCGATGACGGCAGGCAAACGGCGCGAACTGCGCGAGCTGGAAACCAGCCTGAAAGTAGTGGAAAACACGGAACCGGCGCAACTGCTGGAAGAGGAGCGCCTGCGAAAAGAGATTGCCGAACTGCGGGCGAAGATTGACCGGGTGCCGTTTATCGACACGTTCGACCTGCGCTACAAGAACTACGAAAAACGCCCTGAGCCTTCCAGCCAGGCGGTGATGTTCTGCCTGATGGACGTGTCAGGTTCAATGGATCAGGCCACCAAGGATATGGCTAAGCGTTTTTATATTCTGCTCTATCTGTTCCTGAGCAGAACGTATAAGAACGTGGAGGTGGTCTACATCCGCCATCACACTCAGGCGAAAGAGGTGGATGAACATGAGTTCTTCTACTCGCAGGAGACCGGTGGCACCATCGTGTCGAGCGCCCTGAAGCTGATGGATGAGGTAGTGAAGGAGCGCTACGATCCGGCGCAGTGGAACATCTACGCCGCGCAGGCATCGGATGGCGATAACTGGGCGGATGACTCGCCGCTGTGTCATGAAATTCTGGCGAAGAAGATCCTGCCGGTGGTGCGTTACTACAGCTACATTGAAATTACCCGTCGCGCCCACCAGACGCTATGGCGTGAGTATGAGCATCTGCAAGCGATGTTTGATAACTTTGCGATGCAGCACATTCGTGACCAGGATGACATCTATCCGGTCTTCCGGGAACTGTTCCAGAAGCAGAGTTCTACAACTTCCAATTAAATGTTATCAATCAGCCAGTTAACCATGTTTTTCTGGCTGATTTTATTGCATTTTCATACTCATTTTTCTCCATGTTTTTCATTCACTTAAATTTTATTTTGGGGAATGCGATTTTGAAGAAGTGATTATGCAAAACCTCCTTTGAGCTTTAGGATGCCATCATGGTATGGAGGTTAAAATTCTCTCGTACCGACCAAACCACACAAAAAAACCAGCCGCTTATGGCTGGTTATTCATCAGTGAAGCATGGGGAACTTTATCTATATTGCAGGGCAATCATCATCTAATGCACGATTGATGAAGAACGTCACTCTGCCCAACACTTCCACCTCTTCCAGAGCGGTTCCTTCTATTGCCTCGCCATCATCCGTAATGAGCGCCTTGCCCATGAGTTTTGCAAATTGTGTGTGGCCGTCGCACAAAATTAACAACACATCTCCAGGCGTCTTTTTCGTTGCTGGCTCAATGACTGCGAACCCAACATCTGTTTCAAGCACCCTGCTTTCGGCCCCTATGTTGCACAGAACGGATGGAGAAAGTTGGCGCTCAACGTAGTCTGTTGCTGGTGAAGGAAATCCCATTAGAGAACTCTCCCCATGTTGCGCAGGATCCAATAACGGTTGTCGCTGCCGTCTGTCGTCTTGTCGGCGAAGCCAGGCTGGTTCCGCTCTATCCACGAATTAGCATCGTCACGGGTAAAGTGCCAGTTAAAAGCACGCAACTTTTGTATGAAGCGGTCTGTTCTCAGGTAGCGGTAGCCCTTTGGGTTAAGCTCTATGGCCGCAATAAAGGCGGCTTGAATATCTGAATTTCGGGGCATAATCTGCACTCCCTTTATAACTGTTTTTATATACAGTAGTTTTAAATGGAATGCAGATCAATTTGGGTTCGCCTATTAATTTTTAAGGCTGAATGACTGCTGGCTGCTCTGTCAGCTCCAGAGAAGCTTTAGAAGCTTTTGTATTCCAGATGCTATCCTCTGGCATGTCGAGGCGTACGTCGATCCAGCTGTTAGCCGGAACATCCATAGGAGCCCCTTTTGTTTTGACGATCTCCCCTTCATCGCTCAGCATGTATTTTCGCTTAAACAGGCGGATAGTCAGTCCGCCGCTTTCAGTTTGCTCTGCTTCAACAATTCCCAGTTCTCCCATGCCGCCAGGATCCATTGGCGGCAGTAACTGCCATCCCTCAGACGCAAGGCCTGCCGAACCGGTGAGCACGTAGACCCCTACATCGAGGCGGGAAAGGGTTATTCCCTCCGCCTCGGCGTTCGCCGTACCACATCCACACCATGTGAACCCAGCTTCATCAATATCGGTTCGCTGGTTCTCCTCCTGAGATTTTACGATTCTGGCGATCGGAGATGCAGCCTTGAGCGTTCCGTCGCTGGCTTTCGTGGTATTTGAAGTACCGTAAATTGTATTAGTCTGAAAGAGCTGATTCGCCATGTCGCTCTGAGTGGTTGTGACTGTAGACAGAGTTCCATTCCGATAATTGATACATAGCAACGCATATGTATCGCGAGCTTTGATAAAAATCGCTGGAGAATAAGAAGGAATAACATAGAGAGGTGTATCTGTTCTCGCAAAAGAACTACCTCTGGCGGTGAGGGTCTGAAATGTTGCAAGGAGGGAGGTATCACTGACAGCCAGGGTATCGCCACCTAATCCAAACGCCCCCACCTGCATGACGTTTCCAGTCGCCGTTCCGACGTCCTTTGTGGCGCTACTTCCCAAACTGAGGTTTGTGCGAGCGTCAGCGGCATTCTTTGCCCCGGTCCCGCCCTGGCTGATACTGAGCGCTGTTGTCAGGCCGGAAAGACTGGTGATATCGCTGTTTGCACCTTTCTTCGCCAGTGATTTTTGACCCGGTACGTTAACGACAACGCCATTGATAGTGATGGTAACATCAGATGTCCCGTTCATCACATCAGCGAACCCGCTCATATAGCGCTGGTACATTGTGAAGGTTTCAGCGATGTCCTGCGCCAGACCGTCCACGCTCAGACTGTCACTCAGAAGAATGGCAAATCGGGTTCCGGCGGGAACTGCTGGGTTAGCCGCTGGCGTTACGGTGAGACTTGTCGCGCTGCCAATGGTGGTAATCTGAAATACCTGCACAGGGCTGGTCATTGCAATAACGGTACAGCCGTTACGAATAAGAGAACCAGCAGCAGTGAAGTTTGTGCCGGTACCTGTAAGGGTGTTTCCGCTGATGGCGATAGTGCCAGTAGTATAAATCATATTTTCTCCAGGCAATAAAAAACCCCGCCGGAGCGGGGTTTGTTCAAAACTGAATGGGTTAGTGGCAGGTGGTGCTGGTGAACGTGTTGGCGCTCACCCATGACCAGTTAAAGGGATAACCGGCGCGGTACTGCGTCTGATTGTTTTGTTTACGGACTCCGTAGATCTGGACGCTGCTTTCCTGTCCGCCGACCAGGGCTGTTCCGGTGCATACGGGTTGCTGCTTCTCAATAACGCCAGCGCAACCGGAGAGCAATACCGCTACCGCCAGGCAAAGAATCATATTTTTCATAGTGGTTATATCCCAGGGCATTCATGAAGCTACACAATAACAATATGAATCAATGGGATATAATTGATTTGATAGATCAATTATTCAAAATTGATCGCTAAAAACGATCAATCATAATTGGCGCAGTTAATGGCCATAATCACGTTCCTCAGATTCGAATACGCGACGTTCTGAAGGTTGCCGCCGGGGGTTGTCTGCGGCCTGGCGAATATTCGCGTATTGCTTCCCTCAAGCTTTGCCATGCTCTTGTATATGGCCGAGTAGGGCTGCGGCTGACCGCCGGCCGATACAACTCCGGTAATTAGCCCCAGCATGGCAGGCATACAGGCCCACTTCCCCGCCAGAGTTGTATTGATGTTGTATCCTGAGCTGGCATCCACCCCGGCGGTACCGAGGGTGACAACATCGCTCAGCGTGCGCGTTTCGTTTGTTAAAATCAGCGTCCCTGAAGCATCCCACACGGCCAGCCCGTAGTCTGGCTTTGTCTGTGGGAAAATAGAGAAAAAATAAACGTATGCTGTGCCGGTTGCATTCGGTCTGAGAAAATCAATCGTGATGGTGTTCCCGCTTATCGTCTGAGTGATTTCGACCTCAACCGTACAATGAACGAAGGCGACAACGGGCTGACCTGCGGGGAATGTATGCGTCACTTTGGTATTGAACCCCGATGTTCCCTGAAGTGCCGCTGTCTTTCGCGCCTGTAGAGCGATTGGCGAGCTATTCGCGGTCACCCATACTTCCCCGCTCGTGGTCGTCAGTAAAACGCCATACTCCGCCATTTATGCCCTCTCGATCTGGAAAATGAGATAAGCCGCTGCCGCAGGCTCAGTCCCTGCTGAGTAGTCGGTATCGCCTGCTGCTGACACTGTTGCTGTTCCCCCCGAAATGGTGATCTTCCTCCGACTCGTACCAAACTGATCGCCGTTCATGCTCTGAAAATAGGTCAGCCTGCAACCCGGTGGAAGCGCTACTGTGTAAGAGCCTGTTTTCTGGTTCTGGGCCAGCTGGAGATAGCCACAAACGCTGACAGGCTTAACGCCATAGTTGTTTACCTTGCCTGATGCGTCCCATGTCTGAACACCATATTCCGCCATCCAGTTCTCCTGAAAAAAAGAGGCCCCGTAAGAGGCCTCCCGTTACCATGTTCCCGTAATTCTCCCGATCTGCACCCTCAACACATTGTTGGCATCCTTGACACTGATCGTCTGATTAGTCTGCTTCATCGCCCCCTCACCAGCTGTCGAACCGTAGTTCTCAAACGTACCGCCCTTATCCAGCCTCCACCCGACTGAGCCAGCGACATAGTTATTGGACTGGATGTAGTTGCCGATCTTGGCGTTGCTGATGGTGCCATCACCTATCAGCGCGTCTCTGATGAACACCTGCCCGTTCTGAATAACGAACGGAAGGGTCACCGTGGCTCCGGCCTGGTGCGTTACGGCGAAGCGGTCAGCCAGGAAGATAACCTGCGACTGCATGCCGGACGGCGTATTCTCCACGCCTATCCCCATCCCTGCGGCGTAGTACTGGCCGTTGCTGGATAACCCGACCTTGATGCTGTACATCGCCTTCAGGTCGCCGTTGACGTTCGCAATGGCCTGCGCGTTGGTGGTGATCGCTGAAGTGTGCCCGTTGATGGTCGCCGTGATGCCGTTTATCTGCGTAGCCGTGGCCTGCTGGTAATCGGAGAACGTCTGGTTCAGGCTGTTGATGGATGCCTTGTTGCCGTTCACGTCAGTCTGCAAACTCAGCAGCGAACGCGCCGTTGCCTCCCTGTCGCTTGCCATGACGTTATCAATACGATCGATGCCGGCCTTGCTGTCACCGTACTGCGCGCTGAGTCTCACCCGCTGATCAACCTGCGCCAGCGTACTCGTTATTAGCGCGATAGCGTTATTCTGGATGCCGCCGCTGGCAGTATCGGTTCTTGCTCCCAGCTCCTCCAGACGGGATGCCATTGATGAAGTCGTGTCGGTGACAACCTGTCGCAACGTGGTGATATCAGCAGTGTTTTGTGAGCTGGCTTGTTCAGCTGCATCTGCCTTACCTGATGCAGTGTCAGCTTTACTCGAAGCCGAATCAGCTTTATCAGAAATGACCTGAGTACTCGCAGTGAGCTGATCAACAGCAGTAGCCCTTGCCTGAGCTTCATCTGACAGAGCCTGCCTTACCTCGGTAATTACCGCTTCGTTCTGCGCTGTTTTTGCCTCAAGACGGGTTACATCCGTTACGCGTGCCTCCGTCTCAGTAGCGATCACCTCCCGGAGCTGTTCGAAAGTCGCAGAGTTAGCGCCCTGTTGGGCTGTCTGGCGCACGACAACATCGGCAATAGCCAGCGCGTTTCCGATGATTGCTTCAGCGGTCTGCTTGTTCGAGCCAACCGCAGCAGCAAGGCCGTCTGCGTTCTCTTTGATTGCATCAGCCAGTTCTGCCAGTTTTCCGCTGCTGTCCACCGCGTTCTCGATCAGGTCTTTGAACGTATCGGAACCTTTCATGTCCTCCAGGATTGCATCGGTGATGTCGGATACATCGATGCTGGCCTGCCCGCGCACCCATTCTGTATACCCTGATTCGTTTCCGCTGCGGTCCACCAGCTGCGCGCGGTACCAGAAAATTTGCCCTGCCTTAAGGCCCATCTGCTGATACTTGCGCTGCGGATAGGGTACATCTGCCAGCAGCATCGCATCGTCTTCGGTCCCGGTCGGGCTGTACTGAATTTCCGTCTTCAGCGTGTCGTCGGTATTCGCCGGGAATCCCCAGCTCAGCTCGATACCGAATACCACATTATCGGAAGCGATGAAGCCGACCGGTTTCGGCGGATTGCCCACTTTACCCGTAAGATTTACTTCTGCTGATGTTGCCCAGACTGATGAAACGTCGCTGGCGTTCACCGCCCTGACGCGCACCAGATAACGTCCGGAGTAGATACCCTGCACTTCAAAACCGAGAGAAGACGTTCGGGGCACACTAATCCAGTTGCCACTGTCACGCCGCCATTCAGCCTCGTACGCAACTGCCCCCTGAACAGCATCCCAGGCAACACGCATGGTGGTAACAGCAATGTTCTGGTTAACCGTAGAGTAACTGTCAACGACAATATTACCAGGAGGTGCCTGAACCCCTGGAGGGATGACACTGATCGGACGCTCGTCCAGCCTTGCCCCGGTATCAACGGCGGAATAGATGTCAGGGTTGTAAGTCGTCCCGGTGACTTCGAAAGTACCGTCGTTGTTGTCCCGCGTTCCCGTAACACGGAAAAGCGCTATATACAGATCGTCAGAATCCACACCCCAGTTACATTCAGCCTCCGGCGTTTCGCTGTAGGGTGTGGTGACAGTGACTGTGTTTCCCTTAACGGCCTGGACGGTTCTGGCCTGAGCTATTCCTGATGGCAGGTTCAAAAACAACCGGTTACCGGCTTTCACATCAGCGGCGCGATCGAGGGTTATGTTGCGGCCGTTAACCGTACTCACCCTGCCGCCGATAGTTCTTCCGGCAAGCTCATTAGCGGCCACGCCGATCACTTCCCCGACAGGGGGAACGTCCATGCCTGTGCTGAAAGTCACCACCTCGCCAATACCGTTAGTAAGCAGCGCCCAGCGCCCCCGACGGTTTGCCTCTGACTGCCTGGTGCAGCCGATTGCGGTCATTTCGAGCTGACGATAATCGAAGCGCATGGCCAGATCGTTATCGTAAACAGGCTCAGGCGTATCTTTATAGTGGTTGGCCGGGTCTGACCAGTTCACCAGTGCGGCGGTGTTTCGGGTGGTTTCACTCGGGTCCGCAAAGGTAAATTTACCCTCAACCACGCTGGCGTGGTTATAGATATGCCACACATCACGGGGCATATCGGCGAGGACATACATCTTATTGTCGCCCCAGTACGTCATACCGCGAAAAATACCTGCCAAATCACGGAGTACGGTCCAGGCGTCATTACGGTCCTGGATATAGACGTTGCAACGAAAACGCGGCTCCGTCCCGCTGCCGCCCTTTCCGTCTGGTACCAGCTGATCGCAATACTGGGCGATGCGATAAAGCTCCCATTTGTCTATCTGTGTCGCGTCGATTCTTTGACCCAGCCCGAAACGCTCGTTCAGAATGATGTCGTAATAAATCCAGGCGGGGTTATCCGTCCATGCCCATTTAAAAACACCTTCCCATGTACCAGAGTAAGTGCGGGTTTCAGGATCGTAGGTATCAGGTACACGGATGATTCGCCCTTTCGGATTGCACACAACCTGAGGAATGCCATTAGGGAACTGCTTTGCGTCAAACTCTACATACAGCAGCGCTGTGTTAACGTAGCGAATTTTGGCGTCAATAATTTCAGTAACGGCCACAACGCGCATGGTGTCGACGATATTCACGCTCGTGGAATCCGGCGTGATTCTGCGAACCCGCAACTGCCATCCAGTCGAGGCTTTCGGAAGATTGACGCGGTGACTGCGCTCATAAAGCGACGTGGTTTTGTCATCAACAGCACCGTTAACCACCGTTTCATACGGCCCGCCATCGACCGACAGATCGATAGCATACTCGACGCGGGTGCCGACTTTATCACCGTTGTTTTTCTGGAGTAAAAGAGTTGGCCACCCCAGGCGAATTCGCAGCGCAGAGAGCTGCGTGTTGGATACCGCGCGCACGTACGGCACAGCCTGTTTCAGCTCATATGAAACCTGAAGTTCGTTTTCAATGCCGGGGAAGCCCTGAATGTAGTCCTGGTCCTGAGTACCGGAACGGAACTCATATTTCACATTATTGAAGTTATAACTCCCGTCGGCGTTCTGAAGAGGCGTGTACGAAGATGAGTCACCAAGAAAAATGTTTTTACCATCAAGCCCGCCAGCGAACTCACCCTCTCCAAGCGCAATCAACACCTTTGCCCTTGCAATGGACTGAATGCTGTCCGGTGCTTCAACGGGCGTTCGGGTCTGGTTGCTGCCACCTTTACCGCGGCCTTTGATGATCGTCGTTGTCATATTTCGCCCATAAAAAAGCCACCTTAAGGTGGTTACTGTTTGAATATCAGGATGTTGATTCCTTACAGCCCTGGGTATGTTGATACTTTGCTGTAGTTACTAAATAAAACTTTCGTCTGGATCAAATAGGTTAAGGAAAGTGAAATGATTGTCGTGTCATCCTTTGAAATAACGGAATCCGGAAGACGTTCCCAACCATGGGGTGCAACCGAAGGACATCAGTATAAAGCGGGGAAATACTATAATTTTAGAGAGCACCCCGAACTCATCACTACACATTTAGAAGACTTTGTAGAGCACGCAGACCAAATATCGGTACAAAATTTTTACGATTTTATTAGATGGATAAACGGTCCAGGAAGTGCCCTGGAAAGCACTGACTGTATGCTCTCTGGAGAACCTAAGGATGATCCATCAGCAGCCTTATTCAGGTGTACACATGGAATAACAGGCCGCTTCGAATTTTTCCTTCGACAGATAGAAATGAATGCAAACAAAGAAGCAATCATATGGGTTTACGATAAATTATCGATATACCTTCAGATAGAAAGGTCCGATTTTAGAAAAGGCTCCTTCCGCATCAGCCCCCTCATAACGGACTACATCACCCCCGACGGGAACAAGTTGACCGGGCACAGATTCTGTATCTATTTCCAGGCTTACGGGAATGGCATCCAAGATGCCTGGCTCTCGCTTGAAACAATGTTTGATAGTCTCGTGAAAACCACAAAACGGCTGAACTCTGAAATCATCAGTGGCCAGGCTGTACCGCTGTAAAAATAGCTGTTTATCCATAACATCTCTCCGGCCTCAGGGATGAGGCTTATTGCTGATCTTCTGCATAAATCCCGGCGGAGATAATCGCGCCGCCAATTTCCCGTTGCCCATAAAGCAGGGGGACGGGATTGCCAGATGCCGTCGTGTTAACGGGACCACCAAACGCATAGGAGGGTTTGTTATCAGGTTCCTGACGCATTCGCAGACCTGAAACCTGAGGAGAGAGCATCTGCACTACACCACCAACGGCCATAGAACCAGCTGCGGCATATAGTGCCATTTGTGTGCTTGCTGCCCATCCTATTGGGTTCCACCAGGTAAAGGCCGCAATTGCGGCGGCAGTAACAATTTGAAAGAGCCCCGCCCTTTTACTACCGCGTATGACAGGGATAATACGGAGCTCATCACCAGGCCCAAGAAGTTCAAACTCTTCCTTGCCTATGTTTATTTGGTTTCGGAAGATGACAAAGTCCAGCCCTTTCGCTCTGGTCTCTCGCAGGTAGGCATCAAATCCGTCAATGGTGTTAGAAAGTGCCCTGAACACTTCGCTGGCCGACGTTAGTGCGCGGCGATGTATCCTGCCAAATCGCTGAGCCATTGAGCCGCTGAGTTTGATAACGGTTTTTCTTTCCATTACATCAAATCCTTATAACGCAGAATTTTGATGGTACGGTCACGGTAATAGCCACCGTAGGGAATACGCTGGCTTAGCTGGCCATACATGTGATGCAGTAGCATGTTGCCATCAAGCAAAATCCCGGCATGGTTCGGGACGGTGGACTGAACCTGCATGATAACCATGTCACCTGGCTGAGCGGGACCGTCGTATTCACGGAAACCGCATTCCTGCCAGTTATCCATATAGAGGTTTTCACCCTGCTCCCACCAGTGGCGATCTACGCTGTAGTTGGGCAGTTCAATGCCGTGCTCGATGCGGAAATAGTCCATGATGAGAGACCAGCAGTCTGCATACCCGAGTACAAACTGGCGCCCTGTGAGGGGACGGTCTCCGCGAGGCATGACGGTGCGAATGTCGCCCTCCGGCCACGATGCAATAATCCAGGGCAGTTCCGTGGCATCACACATCAGCATGTCGAGCTCGCTCGGCTGAGTTGTTGCCCCGTCGCCGGGATGGCTGTGGACGATCGCCACCACAGTGCCCTGCTCTTCGGCGGCCGCATAATCCTCAGGATTAAGTTCAAATTGCTCAGTCGGCGACTCAGCATTATTTTTGCAGGGGATGTATTTCTCCACCCGCCCCTTCTGAATAACCACGCCACAGCACTCCTCGGGGAAGGATGCGGCGGCATGCGCCAGAATGGCGCTAACTGTTTTGTCGCGCATGATTATCCTCTCAGAAGTGAAGCGCCGGGGAACCCGCCATAATCCAGCTGTTCATTCTCTCCGAAGCGAGGTTTACAGCCCGTTGACAGCAATCCGGAGCAAACATCCTGTGAAGGATCGTCCACCCGATTGCCGTCTTTATCGAACCAGCCGTTTTGCCCGGCGTAGGTGCAGCCGTTCCCGGTTTTGTACCAGCCCCGCATGCACCACGTGCACATTGGCTGAATTTGCCGGGTCGGAATAAGTTGCCCGCGCAGATCGGCTGGACTGGAAAGCTCAAACTCTACGGTTTCATCGTCCGATCCTGACTTACGGTCGATGTAATAAACCTGTTTGCGCTCCTCGTTGGGATTCGCAGTCGGGTTCCCATCAGGGAAGTTTCTGGCGTCTAGATAGTGTGCGAAAGTGTCATGGATGATCACCTTAGCTTTAGCCATCCCCTGAAATCTTCGGCACAGCGCGCCAATCGTACCGCTGATGTTTGCCACGGTGAGAGACGGCCGTGAACTCTGGCCGTCACTGCTTACAGATATGCCGGTCAGTTCATACGGCCACGCGCCATACTCCTGCCCCTGCCACCACACCGACTTCGGCTCAAGTTTTGACTCGTCGCCGCCTGCGGCGATGATTTCCGCCTCGGTATGCGGGATTGTCTCGTTGTGAAAGCGAAGAATACCCGCACCGAACGCTGAGCCGTCCACCTCGATCAGGCGGACGCGCTTACCCGGTTCCAGTTTCTGGACATCAGATGAAATACTCATGGATGGTATGCCTGTATGAATGTGCTGCTGAGGGTGTATTTTTTGTTGCCGTGGGTAGATATCTGGAAGGATTCCGCGCGCCATAAACCTGAAGGCTCAAGCGGCGGCTTCCAGATAAATGACTTCCACCCTGCATGTCTGTTCAGAAAGTTTTTAATGGCCTGAATGTAAGCCTCGTCGCCGGTAAAGCTCACGCTCCACTGAGGTGTTACCGGGTTGATGCCGTCCCCGGCCACCTGTGTATAGCCATCACCAAACTGCGCCTTTCGGGTACGAAAACTTGTATCAACCTGAGAGGCAACCTTTGGGCACCAGCTGAAGGTTTCGACTGCCATGGTTAAACTCCCTTGATTAATCGCCACAGAGGCGAGCCCGGCATGCTGGCCTGTTCGTTAATGACACCAGTGATGGCATCCTTAAGCTGCCTGCCTGCTGCTCCGGCAGTACCCTGACTGGATGCCTGTGGAGATCCGCCCTGAATATTGATATCGCCGAAGTTAACTGAAGGCACACCGCCAGAGACCTGCGGCATCCCCACTGCGCGAACGGCAAGATCACCATTAGGTGCCCGCGTGAGGGGCATGATTGCTTCAGGACCTGCCTCGCCGAAAATCCCTGCGCCTTTGGCAAAAGCAAACAGCTGAGGCGTCTGGAAAACGCCATTGCTGTAAGCGCTCAGGGACGGAGAGTCGTAAACGTTACCCTTCGCATTAAATGTGAAGTTCGCGCCAGCATTCTGAATAGCGGTACCGCTGCTGGCGGTTGCGGCTGACGAGGCACCAAAACTGAACAGTGATCCAATTGAGCTGACGCCATTAGCAACAGCCATGTTCACCAGAACGTTCTGAATAATCTTCAGTACGCTCACGCCCCAGTCCTTCCAGCTGTCAACGTTGCCATTGAGCATGTCGGTGATCGTGGTGACCGCGCCACCCATAGCCTGCTTCATGCCGTCAGCGGCCATGGAAGAATAATCAGTAGCTTCGTCCACCCAGTTCGCATAACCCTCAGACAGTCCCGTCATCCAGTCGTCACGCTGCGCATCAGAAGCTGCGTAATATCCCTCCTGGTCGCGCAGGCGCTCTTCGAGATAGCGCTTATTGAGTGCCAGCCCCTGCTGATAGAACGTCTCGTCGATTTCACCAGCCTGGCGCTGGCGAAGAAGATCGGTATTCTTCTGCTCGAACTCCTTACGCAGTTTGAACTGCTCCTGAAGTCTTTCCCGGAACCGGGTACCCTGCCCGTAACCAAGCAGTTGCGCTTCATTAGCTGCGCGGGCGCTGGCGTTACTGTCGGCAAGGTTGGCTTCGTAATTTCGCAGTTGCTCACGCAATTTAACCTGGTCAATCAGCGCTGCATTCTGCAATACCGTCTTTTTCTGGGCTTCCGTCAGAGAAGCAAGTTCGCCCTGGCTGACCTGATATTTAACCTTCGCCAGTTCAGTATTCTGACCTTGCAGGGCGATCTGCTCTTTTTGCTGCTTGATAAGGCGCTTATACACATCCTCTGTTTTCTCTCCTTCGGTTTTACCGCCCTTCGCCTTGGGTTTGTTGGCCTCATTATTCCGCCATTCAGCCAGACCGTTATTAATCAACTCCTGACGTCCAGTCTGGAATTGTGGATCACTGGTTAACCCCAGGTCATCGGCTGCATAACTCAGCCGCAGGCGCTCTTTGGCCTCCCCCTTCAGGCGTGACAACTCCAGATCCCGGCGGCTCTTTTCGATGGCATCGGTTTGCTTTTTGTCGAGGTCTGCCTGCGGGAGTCTGAGCGGGACGTTAGCCAGCCCCTGGCGAGCCATGAGAAGTTGATTGCCCAAACCAAGAAGTTTATTAAATTCAGTATGCTGCCCATTCATCATAATTAGTGACTGATATACAGCATTCTGACGCCAGGCTTGCTCACGTATCAAATCGTTACGACGCCGCTCTATTTCTTCGAGGGCCTGCTGAATTCCGCGAGACTTATCTCGCATATCATTCAATTTTCCCTCTTCAACCGCGAGTTGATCAGTAACAATCGCGATAGCGCTTAAAATATTGGCATCGTTCTCGCTGGTAATGCCCGGCTTACCACGGGAGGCATTAAGATCGTCAATTTGAGACTTCAGGTCACCAACCTTCCTTGCTTGCTCATCAATCAGACGATTTTGCTCGACAAGGGCTCCAACAGTCCTACCACGGTTGTCATCCGTTTCCGATAAGGACATGCGAGATGTTTTCTCTCTAATCTCGTCAATTTGACTGGCATACTCCTGTGCAGAACGACGAGCCTGCTCCTGATTCTGATACATCGCATACCAGGCGCCTGCTCCCAGCATCACCAGCCCAGGCACGCCACCAATCAAGCCAAGCGCACCACTCATCAGCCGAGTACCGACAGATGTTACGCTATTGAGATTGCTCTGAGTCGAAACGCGGTTTGCAAGGTTCCGGCTTAAGGAGGCCTGTGTCGCGGCCAAACGCCTTTCTGCAACAGCCTGGGCATCGGCGTTTTTTGCGGCCACCAGCCCTGCCTGTGCACGTTCAAGCGCAGTTCTGGCTCTGACTTTTTCCGTAGCGGTGCCAGTTGCAAGAGCAGTAGTCAGCCTGGCTTGAGCTGCTGTAACCTTTGCTTCCGCTGCCGCAATTTTCTCTTGCTGAGCAGCTTGGACATCTGCGCTTCGTGAACGCTGAACAGCTTGCTGGGCTCGATAAACTTCAGCCCTTGAAGCTGCAACAGCAGACTGAGCCGCTTTATCCTGCGCAACAGCAAGTGCGACCTCTGACTTAGCCGCAGAAATTAGCGCGCCGGTTGCGCTCGTGGCGCTAGTTACTACTCCACTGAGATACCTTGCCAGCCCAACACCAACAAGCGCACCCGCCACTGTTGTGATCGTGGACATATTGTCTGCAACATCACTCAGTGCGCCACTTACTGCCGATGATGTAAATGAATCAAGCGTTTGGGCAACCCCGTCCAGGCCACCAGATAGCGCATCGGTAGCACCTGTAGCCTGGTTGACACCGCCAACCCATGCCATGAACGAGTTTGTGACTTTTTGCAGGGATCCGGAAACTGTTTGCGGCATGCTGGCAAACTCACCCTGTAATGAGCCCAGCTGGCTCATTAATGCAGGTACAACCTTATCAATCGTAAGTTGCCCCTGGTCAGCCATGCTCTTCAGGTCTTTTCTGGCCACGCCCATTCCGGCGGCAAGTGCGCGAATAACACGATCACCTGCTTCGTTAACGGCGTTGAATTCTTCACCACGAAGAACGCCTTGTGCGAGCGCCTGACTGAACTGAGTGATAACAGAACTCGCCTCCTGAGTGTTAGCCCCAGAAAGCTTAAGACCGGTAGAGACAGCTTCTGTAATTTTCAGAACTTCGTCAGAGCTATAACCGTACTCGCGCATTGAGGCAGCTGCGCGAGAAAAAAGGTTTGCGTTATCTGAAAATGCCGTGCCGGTTCTTTGGCTTATTTCCATTAACTGCCGCTGAGAGGCAGCAAAATCATCAGCAGAAGATGAGGCCTGCTTTAGACGAGCGTTTACTGAATTCCACTCATCGGCAATCTGAACAAGTTTACCTGTCGCAAAGGCAGCTGTAGCAGCGGCTGCTGCTCTCCCTACTGATGCAAATCCATCAGTCAAATCGGATAGAGCCCTTTCGCTCTCACGGGCGGCGGCGGCGGCCTGTCGTCCACCATTTTGCATGGTACGGTAATAGTCTTGCCCCATACGTGAGGCGCGGGAAATTTCCGTCTGGAATGACTGCGAGTTAGCGGAAATTTTGATTATTAATTCGCGTAAGGTTGCCATCACATTTCTCCAGGCGAAAAAAAACCCCGCCGGAGCGAGGTTTAATTTGTTGCTGCTGTGCCGGGTGCCTCCCGGTGAGTCCTCCAGTCAAAGAACTCGCGATCTCGTTTACGTTTCTCATCAGAGAAATTTGACTGTACGCCCATCCGCATAGGTGGATTCACAGCAGCAACATTATGCTAACTTAGGAGTTCGTATCTGACAAACTCATTTTGAACAAGTATTGGATTTGAAATTATTGGCTGCGACCCACTGCCAGTTAAACGGATAACCAGCTCGATACTGAGTTTGTTCAACCACCTTACGAATGCCATAAATTTGCACCGTTGTTTCTTGTCCGCCAACCATGGCCACACCAGAACAAATAGGGTCCTGTTTATCAAGCAGGCCGGCACAACCTGAAAGCACGCTAGAGATACCCAGGGCCAAAATAAATCGTTTCATTGCACATCCTCTTAGTTTTTTCTCAGATTAACAGCAATTTATTTTGGATTAAACTCGTGTTAAAGCAGGCTCGGGATTGTAATCACCAAATTTCTTTAGCCAGAGAGTAAAAAGAATGTTCTTACTGTGTCGCAGCTGTAAGTGCAGCCTCAAGTCCTGCAAACGGGTCTTTTGGTGCTGATTGCTCGTCACCACCCCAGCGCAGGATCGCATCGTCCAGCGGTACTTTTGCCCCCTGTGATCCGTAGATGGCAGAGACGAGCTGGGCGGCCTGAATGTCCCCGCGAATATCGCCAACCGGACTTTGCCTGTCGTACTCAATCCACATCAGAAGCTCGCTTGCCGTCATGTTCTGCCGAAGTTCTGATAGCGTGCGCCCCATCCGGAGCGCAAGCGACATCAGAAACTTTACGCCGGGGGTTGAGACTTTTCCCGCGCTTCGTCCGCGTTGTTAATCAGGTCAAGCGCCTGTTTGAGCAGGCGTGAGTGGACAGGTCCGTAAATTTCACGCACCTGCTCTTCTTCGTCAACGCTGAACACCGGTTGCTTATCGGTGTCGCACAGAACGTCAATGAACAGAACCACGTCAGCGCAAAGATTACGGTGCGCCTTTTCCGATACCGACACATTTTCATCGTCGGCTCCCGCTTTCACCACTTCCTGCCAGCGCAGCCAGGCTTCACCTGACGGCTCACGGAGAACCACTTTGACGCCTTCCCACTCAGGAACGGAGACCGTCTTATGACGAAAGCCCGACATCTTAGCCAGGGCGAGGTTTTTAATATTTTTCATGCAACCCCTCAGGAACCAGATTCGATGTTTTCAGGCTTACCCTTCAGGCGCAGGGAAAACGTTGCCGCCACTACGCCGTTGGTACCGGAGGACCAGGTATGCTGGCGGATTTCAGCCAGGAACTTAAAGCCCTTCCCTGACGGGAAAATGACCTGGAAAGCGTAGGTCGTATCGTTGTCATACGCATCGCGCAAGGCATCCTGCGCCGGGTTCTTGTAAAAGTTGCCGGACAGGGAGATTTCTGACGGAGAAGGCAGACCGTTGATATTCTCCTGCTCGGTAGAGCAAAGCGTTGTTACGTCGATATCCTGCTTCTGACCACCGGTGAACTGAATTTCTTTGATGGTGCAACTCAGATCGAGGAAGGTTGCGGAATCCATCGTTTCTTTGGTGGCTGGCAGAGAGGAAATAAGGATCTTCGTCAGCTGCGATTTTTCATAAAGTGCAGACATAGCTGTCTCCTGGAAAAAGAAAACCCGCCATCAGGCGGGTTCGTTGGGTGAATTAATTGTCAGGGGGTAACCCTGAAATCGAGGGTCATGCGGTAGAGTCGTCGATGGGGCTCGTATCCGGGGAGCCTGGCGACCTCCGTCGGGTTTAGTGGCCGTAGCGCCACTAGAGCATCTTCCACGAGCGCGCGCGCCTCTTTGATGGAGGTTGAGTAAGCATCTACCTGAATGGAAACCCTGCTCTCTGCCTGGCCACACAGCACGTCAGCGGAAACATCATCGACGATGGAAAAAATAATCCAGGGTGGCGAGACAGACGGCTTTCCGTCACTACCTAATGGTGCAACGTAGGGATATACCCGTCCTTGCGCCAGGGGAGAAAGCAAGGCGTAGATATCATCTTCATTCACTTGCTCAATACCTCATCAATAGCCTGATTCATTCTGGCAATAGCGACGCTGGCGGCCTCTTCCTCGCGCGTATCGTAAGCGGGTCGCACAAAAGGATGCGCAGGCATGTTGGCCGTTCCCAGCTCCACAAAGCGCCAGTAAAAGGCGTTTCTCGGGTTATTCGCCTTCATCGTGTTATCGCTGTTACCGGTGCGCGGGTTAACCCCACGAATATGGACGCCGGAAGAAATCTCCCCTCGGCGGCGGCTTTTTTGGGTAACCACCACCACGTTTTTTTTCAGTTTCCCGGTGCGCACTGGTGCGCGGGCGATCACCTCTTCCTTAAGCACTTCGGCGCCAGCGCGCGTGGCATCACGCAGGACCTTGTTGTTTTCAGCGCGGCTAAGCGCCTCCAGATCCTTTGCTATGTCATTTAACCCGGAAAAATCGAGGCTCGTCTCAATCATTTTTCGATCCCCTGCTTACAAAGAATTTCGAGCTGAATGCCGCGAGAATCAGGTATCGGCGGACCAATGATATTTAAAATGGCCCCCTTGAGCGGGCCAGTCATAACCCTGAGTCTGGACGCAGCAGTTATATCGCTACGAAATCGTGTCCATACCCTGATGGTTGCGACTGCGGTTTCAGCACCAGCGGCTACCAACTCACGCCCACTGATGCCCTTAACTTCTGCCCAGGCTTCTGCACCGTCATGCCACGTTTTAACAGGCTGACCAGAAGGATCACGCGATGTTGTGATGTTCTGAATTACCACCCTGTCTCTCAGTCTTCCGGCCTGCATAACCCCTCCTACACTCCGTAAATTCGGTATGGCTGAAGCAGGGCTTCAACTGCAAGCGGGACCTCTGCAACGGTTTGTCCGGTGACCACGGATTCCCGGTTTGCATACCAGTGACCGATAAGCAGTAGCATGGCTGCCTTAACATCATCATTGAGCAGTATCGAGTCCGGGTCGTCAGCGTAGCCAGGGCTGCTTTCCTTTTCATAGAGCGTTCGCCGTGTCCATGTCTGGACGTACCGGGCCGCCGCACCTGTGTAAATCTCCAGCAGAGCATCATCACCCGTAAAGTCGGTATCAATGCGGCAATGCTGTTTCACCACATTCTGATCAAGCATTTGTTTGCCCCGGAAAAAGCGGCCCGAAGGCCGCAATAGTTATCAGCTACCCGCGCCGGTGCTGAATGAACCGTACACGAACGCCTCAGGGCGTTTCACAGCCAGCGCAAGACGTTCTTCGCAACGGATGGTGATCATGTTTTTCTCGAAGTCGTCGGCGTTCTCCGTGGAGATAACCACGTTCGCATCTTCGCGGTCGAAGATTTGCGCGCCAGCGTTAAATGCACCGGTCAGGAATTTACCCTGGAAGGCTGCCGCTTCCGTTGCAACAACCGGCAGGCCCCACAGAGTCGGACCAGTCAGCGCCGCAGGGTTCGCCAGAATGTAACGACCCAGGCTGTCTTTGGTCAGCTCGATCCGCGCCCAGTCAATGAAGTGAAGAACATGACCAGACGCCGGGAAGCGTGCCAGCTGTGCCTGCAACATTGCCAGACGCAGATCGTCAATCCCGCTCTGCTGTTCGACAGTGAACGCCGGATTGAAAGCTGACGCCTGAGGAACGATGCCGTGCAGATGAACGCCGGTACCATCACCGAAGAGAATTTCCTGCTCTTCTGCATACTTCAGTCCGTAGCGCATTTCGGCATCAACGGTGGACTGCAACTGTGCGAAGTCATCCAGGATCTGCTTTGAGGCTTTGAACAGGTGGGCGATGGTGCTGACGCCAGTGATTTTCGGCGTGAACTCAATTTCGCTGTATGGTTTCTGCGTATTTTCAGGAACCACTTTCGCGTTATTGGTAAAGCCTGTCTGCTGCACCCAGAAAATAGCTGAGGAGGACGTACGGCCTGGAGCAATCAGATCGCGGATGAACAGGCGCTGCTTCGGTGCCGTATCAATACCCGGCAGGCGCTGTGGCTCCACGACACCATCAGGCACATCCACCGAAGTCAGGGCGGCCTTGACCGGGATGCTGATGCGCTTACCGCCTTCCACGCTGGAAGCAAAGGTTTTCAGGGCTTCAGCGGAGATCACCTGGTGGCCAACGGACTCGATAACCTGTTTTGCGTTTGCCAGCGGCATCTGGGCAACATGTTGCTCCAGTTCGCCCATTGCGGCCTTCAGGGTTTTTTCAGCTTCACGCAGCGCGTTGAACTCAGAAGCCATTTTATCAACGGCAGCTTTTGTTTCTTCTGACAGCCTGCCTGACTTCTGCGCCTCTTTGAGTGCGTCTTCTGCTTTCGCGTTGAATTTGCCGGTTGCCTCTTCAATGCTGGCAGTGACTTTTTTCAGAATTTCGTTTACTTCAGACATAAAGGGTCCTTATTTGACTAACGCCGCAAGAGCGCTTTCAAGTGAATTGAGGGTTTCAGGTTTGATATCTTCGGCAGCGCCCGGCGTACCGTCGTGGGTGGTGACAGCGCCAGGCATGCCACCGGATAAGGCTTTAATGAGTTTTCTGCGCTCAGAGCGCGGGGTGTTGGTTTTAGCCAGCAGCGCATCAAGTTTTCGAAGCGCGGCCGCGGGTGATTCATCGCCATCACTGACCGCATCAGCAGAAAGCAGGCTGTCTGCCAGTCCCTTCGCCACAGCGTCACTGCCACCGATATAACTCTCGGCGTCCATCAGTTTCTGAACGGCTGCCATATCAAGGCCGGAACGCGCCGCGTAGATGTCTGCCATAGCGGTATCGAACGGCTCAAGAGACTGTGCCAGTTCCGCAAAGTCATGGCGGTTACCCATCGCGTAGACCCAGCAGTTGTGGATCATCAGGAAGGCACCACGACCGATCTGAATATCATCCCCGGCCATCGCAATGACCGAGGCGGCGCTGGCGGCAATACCGAGCACCTTCACAGTCACACGGCCTTCGTATTCACGCAGAAGGTTGTAGATGGCCAGGCCTTCGAACATGTCCCCGCCAGGGGAGTTAATATTGACCGTGACGTCGGCGCCATTCATCGCCCTAAGCGCACCGGCGATACGTTTGGCTGTTACGCCTTCACCCCAGTAGTCCTGCCCGATCACATCAAAAACAGAAATACTGTTGTCGTCGGTGGCCGCAGCTTTGATCCCGCCGTCCCAGCGGTCCAGTGCGGACGGTAATGTTTCACAGGTAACGCGCGCGCAGGGGCGACCCGCCGGTGCTACCGGAAGTTGTTTTTTGCTCATCAGGAAAGTGCTCCTAAGCGGCCTGTTTCAGCGGAGATTGTTCAAAGGAAATATCGGGGAATACGTGGTTATGCAGTTCTCTCAGGGCCAGAGCCTGAACAGCAGGATTGCTGCTTTCGAGATTTTTCAGTTGCGTCAGGTTGAGCTGAACGGTGTAAATGTCACCCCCTTCAATCGGTGGCATATTCTCAAGACGGCGCACGTCATTGCGGGACATCCACCCATTCTGGAGCGCGCTGGTATAGTAAGCAGCACGGCCCGCGCTGTCGGCGCGCAGCAGTCCTTCTACGGAGAACTCCGCGAACACCTCATCATCGCTGTCCAGGAGGCACCGTCCAATTTCCTGTTCGATGTTCACCAGCAAAGGTCGCAGGGTGTGCGTCAGGAAAAGAAGGTTCATACCCTCCAGACTCGAAGCCCAGCTGCTCTGCTTTGTCGTATGCCCAACCATATAGGGCGGAACGCGGAACCAGCGGCAGATTTCCTCAATGCTGAATGAACGGCTTTCAAGAAGTTGCGCAGCCTCCGGGTTCATTGTGACGTTCTGGTAAGTTAATTTATTTTCCAGAACCATCAGCTTTCCGGCATTTTTTGAACCGATAAATGACTGAAGGTTCTGGCGCAGTCGATCGCGCTGCTCCTTCGTCAGTGCATTTTCAGAGGACAAAAATCCGGTGCTCTGAAGGCCATTCTCGAAAATTTTTGCTGCCGCTTCATCCACCGACATAGCAGCGCCAAATACATCAACGCCCGCCATCGTTGGCATCATCCCACAAACACCATCCAGCCCGAATCCGCGAATGTGCATCATGTTTTTAACTGGAATGATGCGTTCGTTTCCGTTTTCAGTGTATTTGTATTCCAGCGCTCCGGTAGTGAGACGTTTAACCACCATGTTCTGCGGCAACAAAGGCACCAGCGAAACCAGGCGGTTTGCGATGAACTTCTTCTCAATGAAGGCATTCCCGCGAAGACAAATACTGGCTACTACCATCAACATAAAGCGGGATGGCGTCATTTCTGAGTTAGGGCGACGGCACAGCACCGAATAGGCCGGGTGATCGGTCGCAGCCTTTCGAGACCCGTCAGGCTGGCGCACGTATATTTTCAGTGGGAGTGTTGAAATGGACTCACTCAACAGCCTGACACAAGCCCAGACAGCAGAGAGCTTTATCGCTTTATCAGCGGTAACAACCTTTCCGCTGCTACTGGTGCCATACCATTCACGCCAGAATTCACCTGTCGTGAGACTGATTGGTACTCCCAGCCAGTTTAACAGGGCGCTTTTTACACGCCCGGGTTGTTTATTCTTAGCCATCAGATACCCACTATGATCGGTTCGTCAAAAAATCCATCGACATCGCCCTCATCCCCAACATCCCCTTCAGATGCACCAATAGCCATAGCAGATGCCACTACGCCATCAATACGGCCGGTACTCTTTTTCTTGGCAAAGATCCGGTTTTCTTTCTGATCGGCTTCGGTTACTGCTGATGCAGCATTCCAGCGCAGGCAGGGATTGGTTTTGATGATGATGTCGCCGTCATCCAGCCGCTGTTCGAACAGCTCAATAGAGTGCGGCATCCATAACCCTGACTCCTGGGCTTTGTAGTACCCTTGCCCGTGAGGGATCAAAGGCACTGATACGCTGGCATCTTCCAGTTCAGGTTCAAGATATTTGATTCGATACTGGTCAAAGGCTATTGCCTTGATAAAAAACATCTGAGAAAGGTCAGCTATACGTTCAGCAACGAATCCGTACTTAACCGCTTTCCCTGGCGTGGTATGAATGTATCCATCCCGCTCCCACGCGTCATAAGGAACCCGATCCGTTTTAGCCCGATCAAGCAACGTGTCTTTCGGTGTCCAGAACTCCACCAGCAGTTTTCTTTTTTTCGGGAAAAACAGCGCCAGCGCGGTAAGGTCCCGGCTTCCAGAAAGGTCAAGGCCGCCATAACATTCCTCACCCTGCAATTCATGCAGGTCGAAGTCCTCTTCACATCCCATCCACACATCGCTGCTCATCCAGGGATTATCGGCGTCTACCCACTGACAGAAGTTGAGCCGGCGAACGATACTCTCTTTCGACGGCATGCCACGTGCCTGGGTGACCTGTTCCCTCAGATAACGGTCTGTGAAGGTGTGACCAAGCGAGGGGTTAGCTTTCTTCCAGCAGGTCTCGTCCTTAAACGGGTCCTCCCCTTCATCAAGCGAGCAGATGAACGAAAAGAAACTGTCATCCTCGATCGAACCTTCTGCTACCTTGCGCCCGTACTCGTGGTAGTCATAACAGACGCTGGTTTTATCGTGGCCGCTGTTGGTGATCATGAAAATCAGCGCCTGCCGACGTCCTTTCGTACCGGCGCGCATCATCTCAACGACCTGGTTGTTCTTATGCTCGTGAATCTCGTCAATCAGTGCACAATGCGGACGCGGACCTGACTGTCCATCATCAGAACTGATGGGTCTGAAGAAAGACCCCGTCTGAAGGAAAGCCAGGTTCCACTCCTTCCCGGCTCCGCCTGATTTATTAATCCGCTGCGCCAGCGCTGGTGACTGATCAACCATCGCCACCGCATCCCTAAACAGGATCATGGCCTGGTCTTTTTTCGTGGCCGCGGCATATACCTCAGCACGTGGTTCTTTATCAGCTGTCAGGCAGTAGAGCCCTACTCCGCCAGCCAGCGGTGACTTCCCCGAACCTTTACCCGATTCGACATACACCATGCGAAAACGACGGTAGTTTTCAGAGTTTTTCCACCCAAATATCGAACCAACAATGAAACACTGCCAGGGCAGGAGGATAAAGGGATTACCTTCATGCTCGCCGCCGTTGAGCTTCAGCACTTTCGCGAAAAAGTCGATGGCGCGCTGCGCAGCTTCGGTATCCCAAAACAGCCCCCGGGCATGACATGATTCAAGGTCCTTAAGGTGTCGTTTACAGGCATTTCTTATATCCGGCCCGGCGATTTCCTTACCCGAAACTACATCCATGGCGTATCGCGTTGCGGGATCAACCGAAGAACTGGTTGAACGGGTCTTCTTCTTTTTCTCCACCATCCACTTTCACCTTCGTTCTGGCGGCCGGAGTGAGACCGAATTCAACCAGGTAGCTTTTAAATCGACGATCAGCGTCGGCAAGCATGGCAACCGCCGGGTTTGCTTTAATCAAAAAACCGCCCTCTGTCTGCACTGTGTACGTTCGCCCTTCATCGGCAATCGTCAGACGCAGTTGCAGAATGTCGGCGTAAATATCACAAAGACGTTCGAGCGCCAGCGTATCGGCAATGGTCAGAATTCCCATGCCGTCGAGTAGCACGGTTAGCTTTCCCCAGGCCACCTTTCCCCAGTCAGAGAGATGCTCAGGTGGACTCGGGATTTCTCGCGCCGGTGTAGGCTCTTTGTCGTTGAGTTTGCGTTTGCCCGGGTTGCCGGTTACCACTTTCAGGTGGGTCGGTTTCGGGCGTCGTCCTGCCATCGGAACCTCCCGGAAAAAAACTTTTCATTTCGCGGTTGTGCACAAAAAGGATGGGCGGCGGTCATTCAGGGTGACAGCCCTGAACTTTTACCCCGCCCTTCCCCTGCCCACTCACGAATGAGAAATGTTATCGTTTGAACCAGTGTGAAGAAGGATCAAGAGGAATGCCGCTTTCATCACAGCCGATGATAGTGCCGCGCTTCTCCATCCTCTGCTTCGTTGAGTCATGATGCTGCTTGCACAGTCCCTGCCAGTTACTGCGGCTCCAGAAGAGCTTCTGGGCTTTGCTTATGGCATCCGCATCACCAGATCGAAGAGCCTCTTTCAGTTTATGCGGAATGATGTGGTCAACAACCGTTGCTGCTGCCACCCTTCCCTGATCCCGGCACATAACACAGAGAGGATGTGCGCGAAGGAACACCAGACGCTCTCTGTCCCATTTGCTGCCATAGATACGCGGTTCTTTATTCACGCCAGCCTCCACGCCCGGCGGCGTTCTGATCGTGGCGATGAGTCAGGGTGACGTTCAACAGGCTCACAATCAGCATGATCCACCAGCGAGTAACACGGATAAACTACAGCGCCGCCATAGGCATCTCCAACGGCATAATCGGCAGGCTTGCTGCTGTCCCATCGAGAAAGGACTCGTTCAATATGCTGAGGAGGTACGCTATAACAAACGCCGTGTATCAGCCGCGGCAGTGTGATGTAGTCAGCCTGAGTTTTATCAGCGACTATCAGTCGTTCAGCTATTTGCATTTGATATTGAGGTGG
The DNA here is from genome assembly GCF_004136805.1 of Enterobacter cloacae complex sp. GF14B. Lineage (NCBI taxonomy): Bacteria > Pseudomonadati > Pseudomonadota > Gammaproteobacteria > Enterobacterales > Enterobacteriaceae > Enterobacter > Enterobacter cloacae complex sp. GF14B. The sequence continues at coordinate 24,157 of NZ_QFRV01000014.1, read as the reverse complement.
TCTACCAGTACCCAGGTAAAAACTCACCAGCGATTCTGGGAAGCGATTAAGCCAGCTCGTGACTGAAGTGAAGAACAAGCCCACTGGCATCGCATCATCTTCAACAACAACTACCCGGCAGGTTTGTTCTGATGCCCATTCAAGCGCGCGTCGGTGATTCCAGTTCGCGCCGTGGTCACCTTCATCGATAAGCAGGTGTGCGCCAATACTCATGGCCAACGCTTCAGCCTGTTGCCGCCTGGCGTGATGGCCAACAACGCAGAACTTAATATCTGTCAGCATCATTATGGGTAAACACCTTATTCCGGGCTCGTCGTGCAACCTCAGCGGCTTCATGCTTGCAGTCAAAGTAACCAAGGTGATGACGGGTACCATGCTCTTTATAGTGAGCACACCATTTCTTCATATCCCGATTCCAAGTAACGCCACGAAATCCTGACGCAGAGGAGTGACGGTGCCTGTTTTCAGCGTTTTGCTTTGGTGTTGCTATTCGAAGATGTTTTGGGTTTACGCAAAGAGTGTTATGGCAGGTATGGTCAATCAAATATCCGTCTGGGATAGGTCCGTTGCAAAGTTCCCATGAAGCTCTGTGTGCAAGAATCATCTTTCCAGGCCCGCCAGCAGTAACTCCAGCTTTCAAATGCCCGTAAAATAAATACTTTCCACCGCCTATAGGACTCTTTCTCTTAGCCGCATTCCAGATCCAGCATTCATCTGGAGAAGCAACAACGACCTTTTCCCAGAATCTTTCACTGAAAGTTCTGGTCTTTTTCATATCAGCCTATTTGTGTTTAAACCAGGCGCATTCTTTGCCAATACCATCAGTCTTAAAAACTGTGTGGATGCGCGGGCCGGTGACAATGCGATCGCCAAAAGACTTAGCGACAATGCCAAAAGCGATCATATCCCCCACCGCGGCGCCTGCCTGTTCTTTCTTCCAGAAACGATAGCTCTCGATCCGGTAGTAAAGACGGATTATGCCGTGAGCGAACGCCATCACATCAGCGCGGGTACCACCCAGCAGCCCAGCGTTAAGCATCACATCGTTGCGGTGCGCTTCAATGAACTCCTGATAGATGCTCTCCGGGTGATTCTGCTTTGCCCAGGTATCGGCGTAGGTCTTTGGTTCTGAACCGACGTACACCTTTCCGGGCTCCATTTCTTCCCACGGCGCGCGAAGCATTTCGACATCGGTACCATCGGTACACCAGACGAACCGGTATTCAGGGTTATCTCGCAGGTGCTGCCAGATGTGCAGCCAGCGACGAAAGTAGACATTCATCTTCACGTCAGGTACGAGATACAGCTCAACATCTGTTGGAGCCGTAAGTAATTCATCCACCAGCGCTATACGACCACACTGGCGAAGCGAGGCCGCCCATTTGTTCAGCATGTCAGGCGAGGCCGCCATTTTTGTGCCGCGCTGCGGGTCAGGCTGACTGGTGAGCAGCGTTGTGATAACTACATCGCGCTGCTGGCGATATTCAACGTAACCAGTAAACCCGGCATCACGCCGTTCGTTGTGGATCTTCACGTTACGTTCCACCAGCGCCTGTCGGTCGGGACGCGGTACCGAACGCTCTACGGCTTCATGCTCATCGAGAGAATGGATCAGCTTTTCTGAACCGACCACATCACAGTAAGCCCATGTCGTCAGGCCAGCATTATGGATGCGCAGGGCGAGGTCGCTGTGTTCGTACATGCCGCGACCGTAAATCGGATCGAAACCGCCAACCTTCTCGATAGCGCTGCGATGGTAATACAGCATCACGCCGCGCTGCCCGGTGTAAGCCACATGCTGATCGTCACGGTAAAGCTCAGAAAGGTCATTCAGCTTGTTCGTGCCAGCAAGATCGAGAAACTGGTAAGCCAGGTGCGGTTCGGGTGATTCGATGTATGGCAGGTGCCAGTTATCAGCGATGGGCCAGGCGTCATCGTCCCAAAGGAAAAGATGCTCACACCCGGCGTCCATCAGCGCGGTTAAACTGGCGTTCTTCGAAGCAACAATGCCGAGTGATGTTACATGGCGAAGCAGCTGCACGCCGTCAGGTACTACGGCGGCAGGTTTAGAGCCGTCGTCGATAACCACCACCAGCGCCCCGGCGGGCAGATGTTTAATGTGCTGCTCAATGGCGCGGTTTAAAACGACTGGCCGATTGTGGGTAGTGATGGCAATACCAATCCGTGACGCTGAAGCGCAGGCAGGCACAAACGGGACACCATCAATAGTGACCTGCATAATTTCTCCATCGGGGTTTATTGACGCTTAATGGTGACTTTTCCGTAAAGCGTTTGTTGCTTCACAATGCCTCGCTCCGCCTTCATGTGTCCGCGATCATCCCGCACAGCAGCAATTACCTCGCCTTTTTCATCATCAGCAGTGAATACGTGCTTAACCTCAATACCATTGAGAAAAACGGCATATCGTTCCTGAGCTGGGTTAATTTTCCTGCCGGGATCGCCATCCAATACAGTGATACGCATAAAGCCTCCCGTCAGAATCCACGCGACCGTGCATTCCAGAGGATACCGCCAGGCTTGAGCGCATTGCGGATAGCATCGTTCACCAAATCGCGCATCGCCTGTTGCAGTCCAGCTACTGAAGCTTCCTGCGCATTAATGCTTGCCTGGAGGGCTGCGAACAAATCGCTTTCACGCACGGCATCAATGACGGCCTGCTTCATTTCATCGCCAAGCCTAATCTTCGTCTTAGCGCTTGTTGCGACGGCGTTTTCGATGATGGATGAAGCCGCTTCATGTACATGAAAGCGATCAGCTTTAAACACTACCTTGCTCTGGTCACCTTCAATACCGAGGGTCATGCCAGCTTCGTGCGGCTTGCCTTTATCGGCGTCGTTCAACTTTACGTTATAGTTTGTAGACAATACGCCATCGCTAATCTTCGCATCGGTAATGAACACCTGGCCGTTATTAATCACCAGCGTCCCGTTCTTTTCGAAAGACCAGCCATCTTTCAGGACTTTGAATGCATCGCTGTTTCGGATTTTGTCGTCCAGATCATCAATAGCCTTTTGTGCGTCTGTGGTATCCAGCTCAACTCCAATATTGATTGCGCTGCAATACTGCTTCACACCAAAACGAGTATTGGCCAGGTGCTCAATGGCAAACGCCTGACCTTCAGCCGTCAGGAAGGTGAAATAATTTTCCTTTTGATACTCTGTCGCGGTATGGCGTGTTTCAGCGAATCCCAGCTCTCGAAGCTCAGCAGCGCCTGATTTAGCTGGTAGGTCACCAGACTGAAGCGCGCCACGGAAAAACAGCGCATAAAGAACATCCGTCGCAGCGCCGGACAACGTAATGATTTTCTGACCCATGATTTATTTCCTTTTAGGCGTGAGCCTGTCGCACGGCAAAGCCGCCGAAAGTTAACGGTTTGCCCAGGCTCACAGCTGAAAGACTTTCTTTGATGTGCGCGTGCGATGCGCATTAAAAACCCCGCGGGTGCGAGGCCGTTTTATACCTTGTAGGGGATAAGTGTTTTCTTATCCGCCGGAGGGGATAACCATTATCAAGCCCACCAGCAGGTGAGCTTTGTAATGGCTAACACTTAGTGTCACCTTGGCCAGCTGATAAAAAACATAAAGCCGATGAATGCGAAAAACAGCCCAGCGGCTGCCGCAACAACGATTAGAGCCCAAACAAGAATTGTTCCGATGGTTGCGATCACTTGGGCCTCACTTCTTTTGGTTGCTGGCAGTTCGCCTGCCACGCTTTGTTATGCGTCAGGATGTCTTTCTTCGTCTGGCGGTCCATAACGTCGATGTCGTGATCAGTCAGGTAGATTGGCTTTACCCAGTCACAGGCGGTATCAATCACCACCGGGACGCTTCCACGTGTCACGCAGCTCGCGATCAACATCGTCATCAGGCATGTGGTTAACATTCTGCTGTACATTGCTGGCCTCTTTCGTTGCTTCTACCCGGCGTTCGGCTGCTGTGACCGTTGCCGCTGCGTTATCTTCAGTTCGCTGCTGCTCGGCTCTCGCTTCCGCTTTGCTGGTGCCGCGAATATGGCCCAGGCCAAAAGCGCCGGCGATAGCGGAAATGACCAGTGCGGCCAGCCCGATTATCGTTTCGATACCCACATTCACCTCACACCAGAACGGATTTCGCCAGATTAAATAGTGCGCGGCGTTTATCCAGCCCGTTGCGGCCGCCATTGATTAGCAGCGTAACGCGCTCAACATCGCCGGAATGAAGCAGGCAACCGCGGGAGGCATAGAACCATGCGGCTGAGCGCGCGGCGTATTCATCCTTTTCAAGCAGCTCCGGGTGGGTAACAAGGTCCAGTTTCAACGCGTGGCCACAACTGCGATAGTTGCTCAGCCCGGTAACCTGTTTCAGCCCGCGACCGCGATATTTCCAGCCATCACCAGCAACCTGATTGCCAAGGTGTTCTTTTCCCCACTCACCACCGTATACCAGATTGGCGATCGCTTTCTGATTTGCCGGTTGCGTTGCCGTTCTGCCAAGTGCAGCGGCCTGCTGTTGAGTAATGCGGTGGCTGCCAAACGTCGGCACCAGGTTTTCAGCCGCATAATTCAGGTTTTCCACCAGCCGGGTAAATCTGGTGCTTTCATGCCCCATCTGGGCAATAAACATGGCCTGATCTAGCGGTGCGGTGATGCCGTATTCCCTCATAGCGGCGTCGATATGCGGAAACCAGCGCGCAGATAACCCGGCGCTGATACCAGCCGCCTTTTGAAATTGTGATTGATTCACGTTGTGCTTTCCCCTGCGATTCTTGCGATGTTGCCACGAGCACGCCATACGGCTATGCAGACAATGAGGTTGACGACCAACTCTCCGTAATCAACCTGCACGTAATCACCATGCCAGATGCGGAAAGCGGTAAACGCTGGTGCGAGGATCAGCCCATAAGCCAGAAACTCCATCAGACGGCGGCGGCGTAAGCTCCGCTTCCTGAAGAACATCAGGCGTATGGTGATAAGGATGCATGCAACAGCGTTAATGTTCAGGATCAGTGTTTGCCACGTCATTCTTCCCCCTTCAATCCGGGTAAGTCTCCTGTCTTCGACCGCTTAAGGATGCGAGCCAGGATGGTGACAGAAACCGATGAAGCCAGCAGAGCACCCATAGCTGGAGATACCTTCACGGAAACTGGCGGAGAAAGGTGACTTAATGCCGCATTGATAAGCGCAGCGATGATTTCAGATGCTGTTCCGGCGCAGTAAATCCCGCCAATAAACGAGATAAGCGCGAACAGTATCTGCTTCCAGATCTTGTGGTCCTCACTGCTCAGGACGTAAAGAGCGGCCCCGGCAAGTGAGCAAAGCATTACGGCGGGAGTAGCTTCTGGAAACATCGTGGCGAAGGTGATTCCGGTAGTACCGGCAGCAACACCAGCAGTTGCCGTAGCAGATATCGGTTCTGCGGACATTTAGCCCCCTCTTATTGCCGTGAGTCCTCTCAGAACGAGGGGAAACAAAAAAGCCGCCCGTAGGCAGCCTCCGAAAATGATAAAACCTCGACGTAGTCAGGCATATAGATCTTTTTAAGTCTGTGGTCAAAAACTCACACTTAACACATTAACAAACTTATTGCGGACCGCGTTAGTATTTGTGATAATTTTCTTATCACAAGGAGAAAATCATGTATCTGGTAAAAAGTTGCCATGAAAGAGATAATATTTGGGAAAGAAATACTATAAAAATTGGAACACTGACAGAGTATAGAGATACGGAGGAGCAGCAAATAGCCGACAGATATGAAGGTAATATAGAGTTAATATTCAGGCTAAATGACGTTCACTTACCTGCATTTGTATTTAATGAGATGAATACTTTCAGCGATGCCTCTAGCGATTTCTACGCTCAAAATATTGATATGCGAAGCAGTCCTTTAATTCCGAATCACGTATATTCAAAAAAATACCATGCAACAGGCACAATGACAAAATTTAATAGATTTATTTTTTGCTTGTCTGAGTTGTTAGACCCAAAAAAGTGCCAGGGAATTTTTAGAGAATATAACGATTATTGGTATTTCCCAAGGGATAGGGCATCATTCTTTGGTGACCTCGTATCAAAATCAATACTTACGGAGGTGTCAGCAAGGACATTAGATGGCGAGAAGCTCTTCACCACAGACATTGAACAAAAACCACTGGAAATAAGATGGTATAGCAATCGCATTTTTTACACCTCCAGAAAGATTCATATTGATAACAAGGTAATATATACTGAACCAGAAAAAATCATCCACTGCCTTTCAGAAGGACACATGGTAAAACCCTCAGATTTTCAACATGAAAAGGAGTGGCGATTCATCTTTGATATTTATTGTGAGAATAAAATTCTGCAACCTTTGAATAAGCCATTATTTATAAGCGCAGAAAACATCCTGCCACTTATCAAAAGTTAAAACCTGGCCACTTAATAGTGGCCAGAAAATCAATCATCCATATCCAGCTCTATTTCCAGCATACTTAAACAACCATCTATGAACCCTTCAGCCATCTGAATCTCTATACGTATGAGCTTCTCATCCTTTTTCCGTGCTTTTGCTATTTTACGCTTCGATATTCCATAGAGATAGTGTGCAACTAAGAGAGAATGTTCATAGGGCTTTCGTTTTTGAAGTCGAGCTAAACACCCCTCAATAATTAAGGCATCGTCATCAGTACATGACGGGCGGGATTTGCTTGTTGGGGGAAGAAGTCCTTTGAAACCAGCGGCTATTGATGAGTAATCGACTCCGGAACTATCACTCGCAGCCCATCCACCCCAGCGCTCTAAAACCATCTGAATATCACGCATGTTTTCTCCACTATTCATGCTAATACGCCAATTTCCAGCGCACGGTCTAAAAACCGAAACAACAACGTTAACTGGTCGCCGTGCTTCGCTTCAAATGCCACAGGATCAGCGTGCAACTCGTCGTGATGTGCTCTGCACAGCGGTATCACAAACAGGTCATGCGCTTTGGTTCCCATTCCACCCTGCCCGTGGCCTATCAGGTGGTGGGGGTCGTCTGCCGGGTTATTGCAGCAACTGCACTTCTGCGACTTCACCCAGCGGGTGTACTTATCATTCTCCCAGCGGCGGCGCTTTGGCCTAAGCATGAAAGATTCCGGTGACTCAGGGTCTACCTTAACGGAGACAACCTTCTTCACCTTCTCCTGGAGGATTTCAGTCGCCGGTAACGACGGAACAATGTCGCTTTCTCTCATTACGGAACTATGCGATTCAGGCTTAATCCTGAGGGCTTTGCTCGCCACTGATTCAGGAATAAGGTCAGCCAGATCGTTGCGTACCATCCACCAGCAGAACTCCGGAAGCGTCAGGGTGTGGTCTTCGCTGAAACCCAGCATAATATTTACCCTTTCCAGCAGCCATTTTACCAGGTTCTGCATGGCAATTCCTGCCAGTCTTTCAGTGGTTTGCTCACGTAAATGGTTATCACACGACCAACAAAGACGAATGCTCCCCGGAGCGTGGCGCATTACCGTAAAGTCAGTGGCATGCCAGTCAGTGTGAGGCCACTGGCATTCAAATTTTCTCTCCAGCCAGGCATCAAGGCTACTCAATCCACCAGCTCGCTGAATAACCCTCTCGTTAACGAAAATGGCCTGCATATTGGCATCATCAGTAAGAGGCTGGTGGGCTTCAGGGATTATTCCGGACGGCAGATGCTGGATGGCTTCGGATGGTGGCTCAATAACTACCCTTCCCTGACGGAATAGCCAGAGCAGTTCGGTACCAGGGCGGAACAGAACCACCCCGGACATCGGCGCAATTTCAGGCGTCAGTATGGCTCTCACCCAATTCCCCCCATTGTTGGTTGATGCCTGGTTATCGATATTTCTACCCTTCCGCCATGCACTTTCGGCCCCCACTCCACCAGCATTCTCTGCACCTGGCTGTCATCCTCCCAAATGCCAGCATGTGTAAGCGCATCAAACAGAGCCTTGTTGTAGTTGTCGATGTCGCGGCGGCGGGCATCTGGCGGAAAGAGAAGGATCTCCACCGCAGCTGGTGATGATGATGGTTTTGGTAAGCAACGCAGTTGCTCAATGATCGCTGCACATGCCGCGCTCTGGTATGCCCTGCCCTTCTCGCTGATAAGATGGCGGCCTTTTAACGGCCCCTTGTTTGGGGCTCGCCAGTATGTGTTTACGCTCGGTGGGAACGGGAGCACCAGTTTCATAAACTCACCCCCTGTTTTTTCAGCCATTCAACAGCGTTATCTCTGGCCTTGTCTCCGCCGGATAGCAGGTCTTTGATGATCGTTACTGGATCTGCATCCCATTCCGTTTTGACGACGGTAATGCCCCTGGCTGCGCCAGGAGCAACAGTGATGTAACCCTTTTTCTTAAGTGACTTCACGTGCGCTACAGCAGCGTTCGGTGATGCGCAGCCAATTAATCCGGCAAGCTCCAGCATCGTAGGTGGGAAGCCAGCCTTTTCGATATGAACCTTGATAGCTTCGAACACTTCATTCTGACGCGGTGTTAATTCGATCATGACTCGACTCCATAACGCCCGTTCAGGTGTCCGATTACGCTGTTGAACATCACCAGGCTTACGCCCATCGGTTTCACCTTCTCGTGGTATTCCTTTAGGATCGGAGGTACAGCCTCGTTCCAGCTTGGCTTCGGCTTTTTCTTCAGGGCTTTCTTAATGGCATCTGAGCATTGACGGGCAACGTCACGAACCGCATTTTCCTGCTCTGTGGATAGTTTTTTCATGCAGCACGCTCCTGAGGTTTGCCCATTGGAACGGCTACGGCCGGGATAAGCTCAACAGCTGGTGATTCAGATTGATTTCCCCAGTGGTCCCAGCCAGGCGCACCGCAACGGCTGAATAGTTCGATGCGTGGGACGTCACCGTAAAGCTTCTCCAGACGGAAACGCGCCTCTGCTGGCTTCTGGCTGTGCTCACCGAGTGGGCTGTAGATAACCTGCTTGATGCTGGCGCACTTGCGTTCCAGTCCATTTCCCCTGGTGGCGATTAGCAGGTCTTCGGTATTGGCTCGGGTGTAATTCCCGCCGTTCATGCGTGTTTGTACGTTCAGCAGTTCAAGGAAGTCGTAAAAATCCTCCACACGCCCTGCCTGAAGTGCCTTGTTGATATGCTGCTCTGCCAGTGGGTTGAACTTTACCCAGGTAAAGCCCTTCATCGTGCGGACCTTAAAGCCCCACGCTTCTGCCAGCTCGATAGCTTCACGGGTATGGGTTCCGGTAAACCACATAGCCAGAACTGCATCCTCGGCAGCCAGGTCCCAAACCGGCAAGCGCTTCATGTCGATAAGCTTCATCGTGCCGTAATGGTTGGTTGCAGCGCCGTTGCTGATGGTGTTCCCGTATTCCCACGCAGGGTCAGCGTAAATCAGTGAATATTTCATCAGACATTCCTCGCTCGGCCAGCCAGACACCATGCATCAGAGGGTGCTTTCACTTTCGGCGCCATGCTCAGGCAACGCTGACGCTCAATCAGTATCTTCATCCGCTGCTCTTCGTTCTTAGAGCGATTGAAGGCATCCATCAGAACCGTGGCAGCACGCTGGTAGAGACCTTTTTCAAACAGGCCTTGAGCCTTATCCATCATTGTGGTCACAGCAGGATTCAGAGCTTCTTCCTGTTCTGGTACAGCTGGTTTATCAGCCCGGTTGATTTTCAGTGCAGAACGCCCCTCGCCAACCTCCCCGCCCGGTGCTTTGGCAAAATACTGGTAGCACTTGCCGTTATGCTGGCGGGTTGCGCGATTCAGTTTGACCAGATGGCATACACCGCGCTGAACAGCATGAACGTCGTACTGTGGCATTGATGCCGCAATCTCTTTGTTCGTTAAGCCAGGATTAGCGGCGATGAAAATTTGAATATCTTTCAGAAGACTCATGAGTTCGCTCCTCTGAAGCCCGCCGGGACTTTGCTGTAGTCGGTGTTCTTGAAGCTGGATTTGAAGATTCCATCCTCACGCTCCCACTTCCCGTTAACACGCGCTGGCCTTCCGGCATTCGCCCAGTTGGTAGCGGACTTCAGGTAAGCTGGAAACTTCGTTGGCTGGAAAAGTGTCTGCGGGCGCAGGTAGGCCGCCATTGTTAAATCGTCGCTCCACTTGGCGTTGCAGTAGTCCACCACCAGCGACAGATCTTCAACGGTGAAGCCCTCCCCGATTCGGGCGCGAATGTTTTGCAGCGAGGTTGTTGAAACCTGATAGCGGGAGTTAGTCACCTGGTTCAGGTGAACCAAAACCTGTTTAGCCTGATCGGTGATCAACACATCACGGTCTGGTTGCGGCGCAACCGGACAAATAGGTTTATTAGTCTGCTTGTTTAACTCTGTATTAAAGTCTGTATAGAGATAGGATTCCGTACTTTCGCGGCTCCCAAGATTCCTGTCATTAGCGGATTGAGAAACGCAGCTTCGCGGTTTTGATTCCGCATCTTCACGTTTTCCATTACGTACTTTTGCGGAATCGTTATTTTCTGGAAAGATTAATGAGATTAGAGCATCGCCGTCGATGCGATAATGCTTGGTTGGCGTACCATTGACCTTTCGAGAGCAGGTCTCGATCACGCCAGGCAGATACTTGTTTACCAACTTTTTAACCAGCCGCTCTGTCTGGTCTTCAGTTAATTCGCCCGCCTCAGCTCCAAGCTCCTTGTGAGTTTTATAGAACCAGCCGTCTTCATCCCCAAATGCTGACCAGAAAACGAGGTTATTAAGAACTGCTGCCAGCGCATGAGCCTGCTGGTCTTCTTTAAAGAACAGCAGGTACGGCCTGGGAAGAACAATGACGTTCTTCTGGCCTGACATTGACTGGACGATGTCAAAGATTCTGCTCATGGTCGTCCTTTAACTCTGTAAATTTACGCTGGAATTGCTCAAGAGGGCTGAAGCACTCATGATCGTACCCTTCGCGGAGGTATATAACGCGTCGGGTCTCGGGCTCCCATCTAATGACGTGGACGGTGATGCCTCTTTGGTCTCTGAATCGCCGGTCAACTTCAGCCATTCCTCACGCCCCTTCTCGTTCATCAGTGCAAATGCCTCTACCATCGCGTTCTCAGGCTGGTAGTTGTTCTGATCCGCCTGGTTGTTTAATCTCTCCACATAGCCGAACGGGGAATCTTTTCCCACCAGAGGAAGGCATCTGAATTGCTTCGCTGGTCTCAATCGGTTTAAACTGTTCATGCGTTAGTTTCTCCACTGAATACGACACGCCACGACGCCCGGAGCTGCACACTCGCGGGCGTCACTTCTTTTGGCTTTTCTTACGGCTAAACAGCGCGACAATCGCGCGTATTTCTTCTTCACGCGCTGCCAGGTGACGGCGGTGATATTCATTGATTTCTTCAGCTTCATGACGTTCGATAACTCCATCTTCCAGAGCTCTCTGGATCACGGTATCAACACGTCCACGCGCTGCTGACGTTCTCATGGCACGATCAAACAGGTCGGCACGATCAAGGTCTTCAAGTTGAGGAACGTCCACCAGCAGCGCGCCACGGCGACGGGCAAAGTAATCCGCCAGGAGGGACGTATTCGAGATGTCTTCCATCGCCTCCAGCTCATTCACTTCGAAGAAACGGCAGCCGTTCTTCTCGTACAGGTTGTTATTGAACTGCGTTACGGACATGCCAAGAGCACCGGCCATAGCCTCACGGCCACCGGGGTACGCTTTGCACATCGCTTTCACTACTTCTTTCAGGCTTGGCTCTACCATGTTGATTTTCCTTTTGTAGTTACTTTCAAGCAGCTGAATCTGTAGCCTTTTGGTAAAGGCTCGCATCGTACTTAAGCTTGCCTTTCGTAATTCGCTCGATGACGAACGCTTGCTTTTGAGGGATGACTTCACCCCATCGGCAAACTGCCGGGTGGGAAATCCCAAGGACACTGGCGGTTTTTGATACGCCGCCGAAGTGCTCAATGACTTCTGATTTACGCATGGTTCCTCCTGGTTAACTCACGCCTTAAAGGTAACAAAAGGTACATCAAATAGCAAACAACAGTTACAAGGAATCAATGTAACATTGGTTACATGAAAACAGAGATGAAAGACCGAATAAGATCCCGACGAGTCCAGCTCGACATAACACAGCAGACCCTGGCTAAACGCTTAGGCGTCAGCCGTGTTTCCGTAACTAAGTGGGAGAGCGGTACAACCAAACCTGATGGTGAGAACCTCCACCAGCTGGCAATGGCGTTGCAGACAACTCCAGAATGGATTCTTTACGGTCAGGGTGAGGAAACGCAGGACGATACTAAAGTTGTTCCGTTCCTTAAGCCCCCAACGGCAGTCCCCATTATCTCGGCTGTTCAGGCTGGTATGTGGACTGATACTTATGCATGCTCAAGGCTTTCTGATGTGATTTCATGGACACAAACCACTGCAAATGTTTCTGATGAAGTATTCGGATTGGTTGTTCGTGGGGAGTCTATGACTAACCCTCATGGGCTTCCATCAATCCCTGAAGGTTCGATCGTTATTGTTGAGCCTCATTATGGCCAGCTGGATGACCTTTACGGAAAAATTGTAGTAGCGATACTTGACGGCTCAGCTGAGGCGACCGTTAAAAAGCTTGTATGGGATAGTCCTTTTGCATATTTGATGCCACTTAATCCTGCCTTTAAACCCATCCCAATAGACGGTAATTGCCGGATTGTTGGGAAGGTAGTTCAGATAACCCAGAATATCTAAGTTATTCATTCCAAATGCCAGATATTCTTCTGGCATTTTTTTCGCACCTTCAGGTAACAAAAAGTACATTCACCGCTTGACCATTATAGTAACTAAAGGTACATTTAAATCACACCACGGGTACTGACAGTTACCTGCGCCGGTGTGGTAGTAATCAGTGCAGCATATGGCACATGTGCCGCAGCGGTCCGGGGATTCCTTGCAAGACAATATCCAGATCCAGCGGGTAGCCGGAATGTGCAAGCCAGGCAAGTACGACGGCCAGAGACGTTTCACCAGCGTGGCGATCAGGTGTGACACCTCGGAAGAGACGAGGATGCAACGATGAGAGCACTATCTGTGAATAAGCACACCATGCTAACGCCACGTGATGCCCAACCGATAGCTGTTTAGAAGCATCATTTAGTGCTCTCAACGTTGTGGCATTAGCTCAGATGGATAGAGCAGCGGCCTTCTAAGCCGTCGGTCGCAGGTTCGAAACCTGCATGCCGCGCCAGATAAACACTATTTAGGAGCTCGCATGGCAGCTTACGACATCAAACTTACCAATGGTTGGATTAGCACTATCAATTGCGCGAGCAGCGAAATCGAAGCCATCGAAAGACTGAAAATTGAACGTCAGCGTATGGGTTATGAACATACCGATGTGGCTGAAATTAGGTGCATGAAAGAGAGCTATGGCAATGGTGGTTATGGATCGGTTGCTCTCGAAGAGTTTCACCCTATCACGTACCCAGCGTGGTAAACCCGTAGTAGCTGTACCAGATGCTGTGTGTAGTCTTGGCGGTCGGCAGTTTTGAATGTCCTTAATGTCGACCGCCCCTTTTACACAACTGAAAGCGCGTTCAGCGTTCAACTTGAGAGGCCGTAGTCGTTAAATCAACTCAGGAGAACGCGCTCTCAATTGTGGAGAAGCTGACTGGCGGTGGCAGCCGCCCGTTTCACTAAGTGCCCTGGTTGGGTGCTTACTAAAACGAACCCCCTTTATTTTTTGTCGCCAACCGGCGAGGGATTCGTGCAACCAAAATTCAGCGCTGTGCAGAGCGCGTATAACACGGAGAAACTATCCATGACGAACACACAGAACGTCACCGAGTTACAACCACGCATGACCCGGGAGCAGCTGATCGACGCAGCGCGTAAGGCAGCCCCTCTCCTTCCGCCAGCTTATCGCGGCATTATGACCGAACTGGCTAACCGCCTGGACTATACCAGCGTCGCGCTTTGTGAGGCGATGGCTCAGCGTAAGGAACTGGCTGTTCAGAACGCTACTCTGCGTGAAGATGTCGCAAGCTGGGCCAAAGAGTGTGACCGCATTGTTGAACGCCACACGAAGAGCAGAACCAATATGCATTTACTGGAAGCCCAGCGAGAATTGCGTGAGCTGTCACCCATCGTCATTTCCCAAAATAACGAGGTGGCTCTCTGATGGCTAACTCATTCAAGCAAATGACCCGTGACGGGACCATCAAGCGCACCGATACCGGGATGTTCATCAGCCTCGACCAAATCCATGTGCGGGAAGGTTTCAACAAACGCGAAGATGATGAACGTACCCGCCAGGCAGATGATGACCTTTTCAACTTTCTGATGAATGGTGGCTCCGTTCCCCCGCTGGAGGTTATCGCCCGTGATGAAGGTGGAGTGTGGGTTGTTGAAGGCCACCGTCGGCGTCGCTGCTATGCGCGCTGTGCAGAAGCTGGTAAGCCAGTAGACCGCATCCATATCATGCCGTTCAACGGTAACGATGTTCAGCGCCTGGCGCGCATCATGACCAGTAACAACCAGCTCCCGCTATCTGATATGGAACAGGCAGCTGTTATTCAGGAGCTTCATAACGCCTTCAACCAGACCACCAGCGAGATTGCAAAACTGGTCAACAAGTCTGTCCCTACTGTCGAAAAACTTCTGCTTCTTAGCACAGCCAATCACGACGTTCAGAAAGAAGTTAAGTCCGGAGCCGTGTCTGTAGATGTGGCCGTAGACCGAGTAAAAGAGTTTGGCGAAAAGGCAGGTGAGGTGCTTCAGAAGGATAAAGCTTCTGCTGCTGCCAAAGGTAAGAAGAAAGTTACCCGCAGCGTTATAGCGCCAGAAATTAGCGTTAAGAAAGCGCGTCGCCTTGTAGAGCTGATCAGCCTGGCGGGGATAAGCGACACAGGTGTTATCTATCTCGAAGGATTGGTCCATGCAGAAGTCGTGGAGATTATCGACGAGCACAAAGCTATCGCCGTTCAGCGTCATGGAGAAGCATCATGAGCACACTTACCAAAGAATGGCTCCATCAGACAATCGCTGATCTCGAAGAAGAGCGCGATGCAACCCCCGGCGCCGTAAACGAAGATGCGGACAAGGCGCTGGCGGCAATGAAGTTAGCGCTGTCATCGCTGGAAGCTAAAGATAAGATTCCGGAACTGCGTCAGGTTATTTATCATTTCCGCGATTGGAATGAAGGCTTTCCGGTTGAGCGGTTCAAAGCCGACTACGTCATTAGTTGGATGTTGGCAAATTATCCTCCAGCTCAGCCAACGGCGGTATCTGTTCCTGGTGATGTCTCTGGCCCGCTTGCTCATGCCTACAAAGAGCTTACTCCTACGTTCATGCGTAACCACATTGGCGTATTCGAGCGTTACGGGATTTACCCTGATGGTTCGGCAGGGATTCAGGCTATGCGCATTGCATTGGATGGTATGAACCGCCGCGCCGCCATGCTTCAGGGTGTCGAAAACGCCGAGACGCCCACCACCATGCAGACCGCGCCAGCTCTGGATTCTTCGCCAAAAATTGCCGAGTTGCCCAGCGGCAAATCTCCGGTGATTCCGGATGGTTGGGTGATAGTGCCAGTTGAGCCGACAGATGAGATGTGGCGCGCGGCTCTTGATGCTACTGGCATAATTGATTCGTATAAGGCGATGATTGCTGCAGCACAGCAGCAGGAGGCGTGATGTACGATTTCGCTAAGCGAGTTCAGCGTCTTGAGGCTGAGCGCGGTAAGACCATCACCACTGAAGTTGAGCTTATTTCTTACGTCAAAGAGCGCAGCACTGGAAACTCTGAGGCTCGTTACTACGTTAAGCACAGCAACCAGCAGACGGTTCTTGAGCAGGAAATGGTGATAAACAGAGATGGGTTTGGTAATCATCAAGCCAGCATCATCATCACTGATTTCCCCGGGCAGAAATCTCCAGAAGAAGCAGCGCTAAAACTAGCTGATTGGCTTAAGCGCCTTGGTGAGTCCATTGAGGCTAATTTCAAAAAGCCAGAGGTGGATGATGCCTAACCCATTCGACGTGGTGATTTTCGTGCTGCTGGCAATCGGCGCACTTCAGCAAATGGGGTGGCTTCCATGGTGAGCAAACTTAAACAGCGGCGCTTGCGCCGCCTTAAGGCCGATGTAGCCTGGTGGAAAGGTGAAGCCTCAGACCTGTACGCAAGAGTCATGGAGCAGGCAGACGAAATAGCCGAACTCCGCAGGCTGGTTATCCGCGTTCCGATGCCAGTAATTATTTCAAAGGAGATGGCCAACCAGCTTTATAACAACGAAACGAAAAGATGTCGTACCTGCAATGATGGCCTCCGTGGTGGGTGCTCATCATGCATTTTCTATAAAAGATAGCCGGGTGCAGCCGGTAAAGTGGAGAGAAACGCATGGGGCAGTTAGTAACACTTCATGAGTGGGCATCTGGTCCTAATGGATTCAAATATCCATTAAGCAACTCAGCATTAAACAAAATAGCAAAGACCAAACAGACTTATCCGCCAGCCTTAAAGCAAGGTCGACGCTGGGTAATAGATGAAGATGCTCGTTTTGTTGGCATGGTTGGCAGTGTTGATATTTCGTCATCATTATCAGACAAGGCCCGCCAGTTAGTGGAGAAAGCAATAAATGGCAGCTCGCCCCAGAAAACATAATGTCAAAATACCCAACCTTTACTGTAAGTTAGATAAACGTACTTCAAAAATTTATTGGCAATATCGCCACCCTGTAACAGGTTCATTTATTGGATTCGGAACAGATGATGAAGCGGCAAAAGCTGCTGCAATCGAGATGAACCGTATAACAGCAGAACAAGAAACTCAGCAATCTTATGCTCTGATTGATATGGCAATGAAGAGCTCAGGGAAAAAGGATCAAGGTATACGTGTTTCTGAGTGGATTAAAAAATACATCGAAATTCAGATGGAAAGGTTGCGTGACGGTGAGATAAAAAACCCTACTGTAAAATCCAGACGATTATGTTCTCAGATTCTCGCAGATAGAGTGCCAAACCTTCGCCTGAAGGATGTAGATACAAGACTCATTGCAAAAATTATTGATGAATATAAGGCAGAGGGAAAGCACAGAATGGGCCAACTGATAAGAAGCGTA
This sequence comes from Enterobacter cloacae complex sp. GF14B, assembly GCF_004136805.1. Lineage (NCBI taxonomy): Bacteria > Pseudomonadati > Pseudomonadota > Gammaproteobacteria > Enterobacterales > Enterobacteriaceae > Enterobacter > Enterobacter cloacae complex sp. GF14B. Next base: position 7,106 of record NZ_QFRV01000014.1, on the reverse strand, counting down.
CTAAACGACGTGTTCAAAGAGGCGCAGCATGCTGGCGAGGTTGATCCTGGCTACAACCCAGCCTTAGCTGTAAAAAATCCAATAGCCAAAGTGAAACGAAGCAGACTTAGCATTGAACAATGGAAATTGATTTTTGAAAGCGCAGGCTCTTTGCCGCCTTGCGCTCAAAATTCTATGCTTTTGGCTTTAGTAACCGGGCAAAGGATAGGTGACATAGTCGAGATGAAGTTTAGTGACATTTGGGATAATCACCTTCATGTTACCCAAAATAAAACCGGAATGAAGTTAGCCATCCCCTTAAATTTAAAGTGCGATGCAATCGGGTTGACTCTGGCTGATGTTATTAGTAAGTGTCGCGATAGAGTAGTGAGCCCTTATCTGATCCACCATGTTAAGCATCACGCTTACGGTAAAGCGGGATCTCACGTTCCCGAAAAAACAATATCAAGATATTTTAAGGAGGCAAGAGATAAAGCAAATATTACCTGGCCTAAGGATTGTACTGCCCTTCCGCCGTTTCATGAACAGCGCTCGCTTTCATCAAGAACATACAAAGCTCAGGGTATAGATGTCAAAACTCTTTTAGGGCATAAAACCGAAGCAATGAGCGTAATGTATGGAGATGATCGTGGTCTAGAATGGAAAAAAGTTGTGATTTAAACATGGAGTTTTGGGGAATTATTTTGGGGATGTTTTGGGGAAAGAGTTTTACGAATTAAATTCAGTCACTTAGATTTTAGCGAATTGCTCCAGAAACAGTCATCCACCAGCAACGCATGACCCAACAGCCAGCGCTCCCGCTGGCTGTTTTCTTTCAGCCCTCTCCGTCCCGTGCTAATGTAGCAAGCTACGTATTGGCAAATCACAGGTGAAATCGTTATGTCTGATGACGTGACCGGGACGACGACCCATCAGCGGCTAATCAGCTTATTAACCGAGCAGGAGGCGCGCTTTCGCGTGGTGGCGCATGAGGCCGTTGGGAAATGCGAAGCGGTCAGTGAAATTCGCGGGACCGATCTCCGGCAGGGTGCAAAAGCACTGGTCTGCAAGGTAAAAGGCAACGGCGTTAAGAAACATATTCTGGCAATCCTTGCCGCCGATCGGCAGGCCGATCTGAGCCTGCTGGCCAGCCATTTCGGTGGGCTAAAGGCCTCTCTCGCCAGTCCGGCAGAAGTGGATGCGCTTACCGGCTGCGTTTTCGGCGCCATTCCCCCCTTCAGCTTTCATCCGGATCTGACGCTGGTCGCCGATCCGCTGCTGTTTGAGCGCTTCGATGAGATCGCCTTTAACGCCGGCCTGCTGGAAAAGTCGGTGATTATGGATACCCAGGACTATCTGCGTATCGCCCGTCCTGAACTGGTGACGTTCCGTAAACAATAAATACAGCGGCTGGCTAACGGTCAGCCGTTTTCCAGCAGCAGCACGGAAGCAATCAAAATAATCGCGATGATAAAAAATGATGAGGAAATAATTAGCGTTTCGACAAACATAGGATCGTTCATGATGCCCTCTGCTTTGCCCATTTACCTCTTTTTTTACTCCCCCACAATGACAGCTAAATGACAATGACACGTCCGCGAAATGACGATTTTTTCGCTGAAACGATTCGCTGTTAACGATCCTCCCCCGTATAAAGTCACTGTTTAAATATTTTATTTGTTACCGGTATCACGAAAAGAAATTTACGTAACCCCGATGCCAGATCTCGCAATTGTTAACCTTTTCATCCTGGTTAACCCTGTTTACGGAGCACCTCAAAAATAAACCTTACACTGGCAAGGTGAATACAATGACCGAGATAATTACCCGTAAAGAAAAGATCAGTTATGGGTTAGGCGATATGGCGAGCCATATTGGGCTGGATAACGTCATTATTTTTCTGACGTTTTACTATACGGACGTGGTGGGGCTACCTGCCGCATTCGTGGGCACCATGTTTCTTCTGGCGAGAACCGCCGATGCCATAATAGACCCGGCGATGGGCTATATCGCTGACAGGACGCGCACGCGCTGGGGCAAATTCCGTCCCTGGATGCTGTGGCTGGCGCTGCCCTTTGGCGCAAGTTGTCTGCTGACCTACGCCGTGCCGGCGTCCCTCGATCTGCACGGTAAAATGATTTTCGCCACCGTCAGTTATACCCTGATGATGCTGATGTACACCGCAATCAATATTCCCTATTGCTCCATGGGCGCGGTGATTACGCCCGACAACGATGCGCGAATTTCCCTCCAGTCTTATCGCTTTTTCCTTGCCACTTTGGGTGGCGCGCTGTCGACATTCTTTATGATGCCGCTGGCAGAGTTTTTAGGTGGCGACGATAAATTACTGGGCTACCGCTGGGCAATGGCCATTATGGCGACCGTCGCGGTCGTCATGTTCTGGATCTGCTTCGCCAATACGCGTGAACGTATTAAGGCTCCCGCTACCCACAATAATTATCTTGCGGAACTGCGGGATTTATTACGAAACGACCAATGGCGGATTGTCGCCGTCCTGGTATTAACCAACATTGGTTTTGGCGTTATTCGCCTTGGCGCAATGATGTATTTCGTCACTTATTATCTCGGTAGCGCAAGCTATTTTATGTGGATGCTCGGGGCGCATATTCTCGGGAAAGCCGCAGGCAGCGCGCTGGCCAAACGTCTGACGCGGAACGTCAGCAAAGTGCAGATGTTTGGATACTGTTCCGTACTGGCGGGGGTACTCAGCATCGCTCTGTTCTTTGCGCCTAAGTCGGTGCTTATTCTGGTGCCCATGACGTTTATCGTCTCCACCCTTTACCAGGCCACCACCACGCTGATGTGGGTAATGATGGCGGACGTCGCCGATTACGGCGAATGGAAACAGGGCAAACGCATGGACGGCGTGATCTTCTCCACCTTCCTCGCCGTACTCAAGTTGGGGATGGCGATCAGCGGCGCGATTGTTGGCTGGACGCTGGGCTTAAGCGGTTATGTTGCCAATGCCCCGGAGCAGACCAACACGGCCATGTACTGCATCATCGCCCTCTTCACCGTCGTGCCTGGCGTCTTGTCACTCTGCGCGTTTGCCACGCTGCGCTGGTATAAGCTCGACGACAGCACAATGCAATCCATCCATCTCGCCAAAAACCCTGTTTAGAAGGACGCGTTATCCATGAGTGAGCTGATTAAACATTCCAACAGCATCGAATGGCGTTTTGAACGCCAGATCCTGCGTATTGAACCGTGGGGAGAAAACAGCCTGCGCGTCAGGGCCACCTGCTCCCCGGCTTTTGAGGACGCCTTACAGGCACTGTTGCCCGCCGCCCCTTGCCAGGCTGAGATTATCGCCGAAGCGGAAAGCCTGACGCTGCGCAACGGCAATATTACCGCGACGCTGAACCTTAAAGGTCAGCTGGCCTTCTACAATCAGCGCGGCGAACTGCTGCTGGAAGAGATGTGGCGCCAGCGTTCAACGGTGGGTATCGGTGCCAGCGAGAAGAGTCAGGATAAATATGTCAGCGCCCTGAAGCTGGATGGCCGTGAATTTAAGCCGCTAATGGGGGGAAAATATCAGCTCACCGTCCGGTTTGAATCGCGTCCGGATGAACGCATCTATGGCATGGGTCAGTATCAACAGCCGTGGCTGGATCTGAAAGGCTGTACGCTGGAACTGGCGCAGCGCAACTCCCAGGCCAGCGTGCCCTTTATGCAGTCCAGCCTTGGCTATGGCCTGCTGTGGAACAATCCGGCGATTGGTGAAGCCAGCTTTGCAAAAAATCAGACGGAATGGCGCGCCCGCGTGACGGGAGAAATGGACTACTGGATCACCGCCGCTGATACGGTGGCGGATATCACCCGCCAGTATGTAAAAGCCACCGGAACTCCGCCCGCCGCCCCGGCGTTTATCAGCGGGCTGTGGCAGTGCAAATTACGCTACCGCACCCAGCAGGAGGTGCTGGAGGTTGCGCGGGAGTATCGCCGCCGTAATCTGCCGCTGTCGGTGATGGTCATCGACTTTTTCCACTGGCCGAATCAGGGCACCTGGTGCTTCGACCCCGTAGACTGGCCCGACCCTGAAGGGATGGTCGACGAGCTGCGCGAAATGGGTATTGCGCTGATGGTGTCGGTGTGGCCAACGGTAGAGGCGCGCAGCCCTCTCTATCCGCTGATGAAAGCCAAAGGCTGGCTGGTCAGCAGTGAACGTGGCGTGCAGGTCAACCTCGACTTTATGGGCAATACCAGCTTCTTTGATGCGACCCATCCTGAGGCGCGGAAATTCGTCTGGGATACGGTGAAGAAAAATTACTACGACATGGGCATTAAGCTGTTCTGGCTGGACGAAGCGGAACCGGAATACCGCGCCTATGATTTTGACAACTATCGCTACCACGCCGGTCCGGTACTGGAAGTGGGCAATCGCTACCCGCGTGATTTTGCGCAGGGCTTTTACGATGGGCTCCAGGCAAACGGTGAAACCGACATTGTTAACCTTGTACGCTGCGCCTGGGCAGGCAGCCAGCGATTCGGCGTGCTGGCGTGGTCGGGTGATGTCCACTCCTCATTCCATGCTTTTCGCAATCAACTCGCCGCGGGACTGAATATGGGCCTGGCGGGGATCCCATGGTGGACGACCGATATCGGCGGCTTCCAGGGAGGGAACGTTAACGACCCGGCGTTCCACGAATTACTGATCCGTTGGTTCCAGTGGGCGGTGTTTACACCGGTTCTGCGCATGCACGGCTATCGCGAACCGCAGATCCAGCCTCCGGAGCGCTACCGTGACGGCATTCCTCAGTGTAACAGCGGTTCGCCTAATGAGCTGTGGAGTTACGGAGAAGAGAATTACGCCATCATGCAGCACTGGCTTACCGTGCGCGAAACCCTGCGCCCGTATATTGACGCGTTGTACCAGCAGGCTCATCTGCACGGAGACCCGCTCATGCGTCCGCTGTTCTGGCACTATCCGCAGGACAAGCAGAGCTGGGCGTGTGAAGATCAGTATCTGTTTGGCGAAGATCTTCTGGTGGCACCGGTTATGCAGGCCGGCCAGCGTGAGCGCGATGTCTGGTTGCCGACGGGCAATAGCTGGGTCGCTCTCAACGGTGAGCGCTACGCCGGTGGGGAGCATATCAGGGTGCCTGCGGCGCTGGAAACCATCCCGGTGTTTATCCGCGAAGGAAGTCCGCTTATCCAGCAGCTGGTGGACTGACGTCAGGCAAGTGCCCAAAAATAGACAATTTTTTCAGTAAAGCCTGCCTGCCGTCGCGTTTGCGCGTAAAGTAAGCAGGCTTACTATTTTTGGCAAGGATCCCGTCATGTTCGACCCTACACTGCTCATACTTCTGGCCCTGGCTGCACTGGGTTTTGTCAGCCACAACACCACCGTCGCGATTTCCATTCTGGTCCTGATCATCGTTCGCGTCACACCGTTGAACACCTTCTTCCCGTGGATAGAAAAACAGGGGCTTACCATCGGGATCATTATTTTGACCATCGGCGTGATGGCCCCGATTGCCAGCGGAACGCTACCGGCCTCAACGCTGCTGCACTCCTTTGTAAACTGGAAATCGCTGGTGGCGATTGCGGTGGGCGTTTTTGTCTCGTGGCTTGGCGGTCGCGGCGTGACGCTGATGAGCAGCCAGCCTTCGCTGGTGGCCGGGCTGCTGGTGGGCACCGTGTTAGGCGTGGCGCTGTTTCGTGGCGTGCCGGTTGGCCCGCTGATTGCTGCCGGTCTGGTTTCGCTGTTTATCGGGAAGTCGTAGTCAGGCTGGCGATATAGCGGGCGGGCGTCTGTCCCAGTCCTTTCTTAAACATGGTGATGAAGGCGGTGGTGGAGTCATACCCCAGCGCCTGCGCCGCCTGCTGGACCGACTTCCCGCCGATCAAAAACTGCAATGCGACAATCAGCTGGAGCTGGTGCCGCCAGCGGCGAAAGCTTAAGCCGGTCTCTTTCACCACCAGCCGCGCCAGATTGCGTTCGCTCATGGCAAAGTGGCTTGCCCACTGCGCCAGCGTCTGCCAGGCGGCAGGTTCGTTTGCCATGGTCTCACTCATCAGGCGAATTTTTGGATGCGGAGATACCGGCAGCTGTAGATGCTCCTGCGGTTGCAGGGGCAGTTCATCAAACAGGACGTCTACCAGCCTTCCCGTAGCGGGAAGAGGCAACTCTTCCCGTGACCTGTCCGCAAGCGCCAGCACCAGCTCCCGCACCAGGGGCGATATTTTCAGCGTACAGGTACGCGTCGGCAATTCGAGCGCACCGGGTTCAATAAACAGCAGGCAGAGCTGCGCGCCGGGCGTCGCCTTGTTGCTGTGCGGCGTTTGTCCTGGGATCCACACCGCATACTGGGGCGGCACCATCAGCATCGCGCTCTCCACTTCACAGGTGATCGCTCCACCCAGCGCCATAATCAGCTGCCCTTTGCGGTGCTGATGCAGCGGAATAAATTGTTCCTGTGCCACCACGCGGATGCGAAAGGCCACCGCCGCGTCGTGCTGGCTATCGGGATCGTAGCCGTCGAGCCCCAGTCCGTACATAAAGTTGTCCGATATTAGCGATAAACTGTCATTTTAGCCTGATTTCAACCACAACTTAAATCGGTATGGTATGCGCTCGCCTGAACGTAAGAGACAATAATGACTACTGCTATTCAACCTTCCGGGAAACAGGGTGCACTGCTGGTTGCAGGCATCCTGATGATCGCCACGACGCTGCGCGTCACATTTACCGGTGTCGCCCCCCTGCTCGACACCATCCGACAGGACTATGGCTTAAGCACGGCGCAAACCGGCCTGCTCACAACGCTGCCCCTGCTTGCCTTCGCCTTTATCTCTCCCCTTGCCGCAGGCGTCGCCCGGCGCCTGGGCATGGAGCGCAGCCTTTTTATCGCTCTGCTGCTGATTTGCATCGGGATTGGCGTACGTTCGCTGCCGTCGGCCGCGCTGCTGTTTATCGGTACGGCGATCGTGGGCTGTGGGATTGCGCTGGGCAATGTCCTGTTACCTGGCTTAATCAAACGTGATTTTCCGGGCCAGGTCGCAAAACTCACGGGGGCGTATTCGCTGACGATGGGGGCCGCCGCTGCCGCAGGGTCGGCGCTGATCGTCCCGCTGTCGCTGGGGAGTGGTGGCTGGCACGGAGC
>NZ_QFRV01000153.1:0-4493 GCF_004136805.1 Enterobacter cloacae complex sp. GF14B | reverse complement strand
GTCGTGCTCAGGAAGGATGGAACCTTCGCAGCACTTTCAACAATCTTACATGGCGTCTTCCCCGTCGAAGAGTGTATCGTGTTATTGTAGGCAAATTCCACCAAAGGTAGATACTTTTTCCATTGAGTCTTTTGATCCGAGATATAAGACTTCAATAAATCTAAAACCACTGAACTGGCAATCTCGGATTGCCCGTCAGTCTGCGGGTGACGATGATGAGAACTACAACTGCGTGCCAATGTTCTCCCAAATTGCCTTCCAAAACAAACTCATAAATCTGGGGTCTCTGTCGGAGACAATCATCTCAAACTGCCATGTAATCGGAAAATCATCGTGATCATTCGGTGTTCTCGGGAGCTCAAAAAAATGAAATCCATTCAATATTTTCCCGGGGGCGGGTGGGTATGTGTAAAGGGTATAACAATCCCTGTGCCTGTCAAACTTGACCTTCTGGCATACTGCGCACAACTCTTCCACGTCCTTTTTGAGTCACGGCCAAAAGAAGTATCTCTCTACCCCTTTCATGGTGGTAGCAATGCCGCGGTGACCCGTAAAAGGTGGACAGTGGCATTCAGTCATAACCTTTTCCCTCAACGGCTGTGTAACGCACAACATAGTCTTTTTCATCAAGTAGCCTTCCCGAAGGGAGTATCCAGCTACTGTCTCCCCATCCCGTATCCGTGTGAAAATATCTGCAAAATCTGTATCTGTGGCATACTGATCGACCATATCCTCGAAGCTCCTATGATGTATCGCGGAAATAGCCAGAACCAACGGTTTCCGAGACAAAGCATCTGCCACCACATTCTTTTGTCCCTGCACATGGATAATCTGGAAGTGGAACTGTGACAAGATGTTCGCCCACCGCATCTGCTTTTCCGAAAGCTGCTTCTGTGACAAGAAGTAGCGCAAACTCTGATGGTCTGTAAAGACAATAAAATCCGCTCCGAGTAGGTAATGCCGCCACTGAGTAAGAGCATGGATAACCGCCAAAAGCTCTTTCTCATAAATCTGTGCTGTCATCTCCGGCCTTGAGAACAATCGGCTCTCGTAAGCAATGACATGGCCTTCTTGCATTAAGACCGCACCCAGACTACGACCACAAGCATCACAATATACTTCAAATGACTTCTGCAAGTCCGGCAAAGTCAAAACTGGTCCCGTAGTCAATTTCTCTTTCAATGTCTGAAAGGCAGTCACCTCTGTGGGTCCCCACGAGAAAGGGACTCCTTTCTGAGTCAAGATATGCAAAGGGAAGCAACCTCTGCAAACTTTCGTATGAACCGCCTGTAGTACGAACACAGTCCCAAGAAGCTTCTAACTTCATGGACATTCTTCAAATCGGGCCAATCACGGATAGTCTCTATCTTGGCCGGATCCATTTGCACTCATGCTGCTGAGACTATGGGTCCCAAAAAGTGTATCTCGGGTAGGAAAAATTCACTTTTCTTTGCATTAATCACTAACTTGTGATCTCGTAATGCCTGAAAGACCTGAAGCAAATGATCTCTATGTTTTGCCTCATTCTTGGAGAAAACAATGATATCGTCAAAGAAAGTGCCAACAAATAGCTTGTACTCTCGAAAAATCCTGTCCATCATCCGGTTAAATGTCGCAGGAGCATTGGTTAAGCCAAAAGGCATCACCAAAAACTCAAATAACCCAAAAGTCGTCCGAAAAGCTGTCTTGTAGACATCTCCTGGCGCTATCCTGATCTGATGGTATCCACTCTTCAAGTCAATCCTGCTAAAGCACGAGGATCCCTGTAACCTGTCGAGTATATCATCGATCCTAGGAATCGGAAATCTGTTCTTGATGGTGATTTAGTTAAGAGTTCAATAATCGATGCACATTCTCAAAGATCCGTCTTTCACTGAGTTCATAATCTTTTCATTCTGTACTCGGCTCACACGATTCGGTGGCCTGCTTCCAGGTATCAGGTCAATGGTCTGATCTTTAGGCCCTCTGAAAAACAATCGGCATGAGTGTAGAGAAAAAATCTTGGCGTTCTTTTGATCAGGTGAAAACATATTCAACCTTTATCCATCGTTCAGTTCTCGCCCAAAAGAATGAGTAAGGAAACTGAAGTTCATCAAGTACAATCTCTAAGCCCTTCATTTATCAAAGTCGCTTTCTCGGCCCGGTAGTCAACCACGGCGTAGTTCTTGTGGTACCAAGGGATTCCGAGTAGAACGTCACAACCTTCCAAGGAAATTACGTTAAACTCCGTCGTGCCCTAAACACCCCTATCATTGCAAACGAAGTTTGCCAATGCTCGGTGTAATGGCAACATCTCGTCCGGGTGCCCTCTCGAACTACCTCCGCCTGTGACCTCAGCTTGTCGGGCGTAATTCCAAATCGAGCCGCCAATTCAAGAAGTTGGCCTTGGCTCCTTCAAAAGAGCTTCTTGATCCTTCACTTTGCCCCAAAAAAAAACGCCAAAGTTTGTACTTTCATTCATTTGATTCGGTGCAAGTCCCACGCCATGTGGTACCAGTTCTGCTTTTCTATCTGCCTTTTCTGCCACATTCCTCAGCTGCTCTCGAACTCTCAGGCCTTTCGTCGTCTTTATCATTCTGTTCTTTCTGTGCCTTATTAGGGCACTTCGCGGAGATATGTCCAGGTTCCCCGCATCCAAAGCACTTCCCCTCCCTGATGAAGCGAGCTCTCTCCTCAGGAGTAAGCTTGGGTCGTGCATCCTTTTTCTCTTGATTGCTCTTTTTCTTTCTACTTTCATTCCCAGAAGTCTGTTCGGCTCGTTGTGTCATGGCCTCATCTGTGGGGTAGGTCAGACTGCCAGAGTGAATGGCAAAGCCCCACTTCGCATGACTCATCAACTAGAAGCTGACTTCTGTTCCAAGCAGGGATCTCAGATCTCTGTAGGTAGACCCAAGGTAAACCGCTCAATCTGTTCTCTGAACGAGATCTTCTTGAATGAAGAGGCGGGTAGAAAAGAGCTCCAGAATCTTTCACAGTAAGCATTGATTGTATCTTTCTTGGTCATCCGAAGATGGTTCCAAGCAGCTCGTATATCGCGTTCATACTCTTGAGTCAACCAAGAAGAAATAAAAAGCTTCTTAAATTTCAGCCATTTAACTGGCACAGTCTTGCTTAATAGAAGCGTGGACCACCAAGTTCGAGCATTCCCCTTAAAGTAAGAGGCACCTCTCCAAATCTTAGAGTGCTCTGAGTAGCGTCCTCCCACGAAAGTGATGTCAAACTGCTGTACAAAAGACAAAGCCTTCGAAGCATCTCTATATCCCGAAAACGTGTCAAATTTAATTGATTGTCCACCTTCCTTAAACTCTCGGACTTTCTTGCTTTTGTCTTCGAGAAAGTCATATTGGTTGGCTTTGTAAAAATTCTTCTTCTTTGCATAAAAGTTGCTCTCATCAGAGTTTGAACTTTCTGTAGACCAGTCCTCTGTAAAACTGTCACTCACGGGGCGAGATTTAGACGTCTTTGCCTTTTTCTTGCCCTTTCCGAAGCGTTGCTTCTTGCTTCGCTTTTTGCCTTTTCGGTCTTCTTCGCTCGAATCAGATGAGCTAGAAGAACTGTTAGAAGAAGAAGAATTGGGTACTCCTTCAAATCGAACACGCTTCTTCTGTTTTCTTGCTTTTTCAAAAGTAGACTGACGACCCAAATAACCCGGGAAGTCAGTGCCTTTCTTCTGCTTTTTGCCGTGCTTTTTGGCTTTCTTTTGCATGTCAAAAAGCTGAGCAATCCGTGCATCAACCACGTTCTCCAGTTCCTTCTCCGTATATTTCTTGGAGGCAGAAGGTTTCTTGAGAGCGGGTTTCGGGAGTGGTGTTGTGGTTCTCTGCCACTCCGTCTGTACCTCTTTCAAAGAGGTCTGGTTCATATATTTTACCATCTTCGGATCCTTGGCAAAATTGAGCATCATCTTTGTTGCATCGCCGATCAATTGACGACGCTCCATCTCTCTTTGCTCCGCCTAAGTAGGCCGAGGCGGGCCATATTCTCTGTCTGAATCTTCGTTGTGATCCCTGCCCGCATCTCCAAATGCAGAGGGAGTCGACTGATCCTTGCATGAAGCCATAGGTGCCGCGGAAAAAAAATTGGGGATCGGATTTCCCGTAGAAGAGAAATCGGCCATGCTCTGATACCACCGTAACAGACTTGGACACTCCAAGTCAAGAATCAATCGCGACAGCACCAAATAACCACTTCAAAACAATTCACAGATCACAATAGATTTGCACTGGCCCGGCGGAGTTCCGTGCCTAGAGATATTGGCCCCAAAGACTGGCGCCCCTTTCGGTATTTCTTTTTGTATTAATCAGTTCAAAGTACAAGAGAGTGGCTTGGGTTTTACTCTCAGACTCTGCGTCCAGATGCTCTGAGGAATGAAGGCCCAAGCCACTTATTTAAAGGTTTACAAGGGATGCCCAAAAGCAGAGCCCCAAAAAGCTTCAAAATCAAAAGCATCTGCTCTCTCTCTCTCTCTTAGAGAGTAATTGAAAACAAAAAGC
>NZ_QFRV01000152.1:0-4505 GCF_004136805.1 Enterobacter cloacae complex sp. GF14B | reverse complement strand
CTCATAGATGGCTCCCTTCAGTCGGATGTTTCGCCCCCCGTCCGGGTCGGCAATGCTGATACTGTTTTTCGTGGTGCGCACCACCTCAAAACCTGACCGTTCCAGCGCCTCAGTGACGTCCTGACGGCTTTTCAGCTCCCCGGACGAAGCAAGGGTCAGCAGTCCGCGCGTGATGGCTTCTGCGGCCTCCTGCTTCGTTTTCGGCAATCCGGACGGCGTGACCAGCGCCCGGCGGTTTTCCGGCGCGTTCGGGTCGTGCAGCCCCAGTCTGCCGTTCACGATGGTCTGCCAGGCATCGATGCGCGGCCGGTCGGCGCGGTCGTAGTACGGCTGGAGCCGCCTGCCGGTCAGCAGCTCGGTATTGGGGATCAGAAAGTTCAGCTCCAGACGCCCCTTGTCCTCGTGCTCCACCCACAGAATGCTGTACTGATCTTTATCAAGTCCGGGCATCAGAACCCGCTCGAAGCTGGCCATCAGTTTTTCCCGCTGGCCGGGAGGCAGATCGGCCTCCGCAAACGACAGGACGCCGGAGGTGTATTTCTTTACGTAAGGCGACGCGTCAATCAGCTCCCGGACTTCTTCCGGCTTCCCCTGCAGGACGGTGGCGCCTTCACGCTGCCGGTCTTTACCCAGCAGATAGTCCACCGGCCCGGCGCCACCGCCGCGGCCGCGCGGATGAAATTTAACGATCATCGTCCGTTCCTTTCTCAAGAACGGCGTGCCGCAGCCGCTCAAGCCCGGCATCGATGGCCATCAGCGCCGCCACAATCTGTACCCTGTCATGGCCGGTGCCGCCGCCGGCGTTAACACGGCGGGCTATCTGGTTCAGGTTATTGCCCATGCCGGCAAGCTGGCGCAGCAGCGCCGGAGAGATTGAGGGAAGCTTTCCGGAACGTGCTGGCTTTTCGTCCAGGCAGGTCTGCCTCATCCACGCTGCCAGCTGCCTGCCGTCGCAGCGCTCGAGCAGCCGCCGGTGCTCGTCCTCCGTCACCCACATGGTGAGCATCTTGTTCCGTTTCTCTGACAAACCGGCCTCCTGATAACGCCGGGACGGACGGGAAAGGCTTTCCCGGTCGGCGCGGGGTTGGACAAGCCGCAGGCGCGTCAGGCTTTTGGCGGGTTTCGGGGCGCAGCCCTGAATCAGTCACGTAGCGCTAGCGGAGTGTATACTGGCTTACTATGTTGGCACGAATGCGGATGTCAGTGAAGTGCTTCATGTGGAAGAAGAAAAAAGGCGGCACCTGCGCGTCAGCAGAATATGCGCTACAGGATATATTCCGCTTCCTCGCTCACTGACTCGCTGCGCTCGGTCGTTCGGCTGCGGCGAGCGGTACCGGCTTACGGGCAAGGAGGAAATTTCCTGGAAGATGCCAGGAAGAAACTTAACGGGAAAACGAGAAGGCCACGGCGAAGCCGTTTTTCCATAGGCTTCGCCCCCCTGACAAGCATCACGAAATCTGACGCTCAAATCAGTGGTGGCGAAACCCGACAGGACTTTAAGATACCAGGCGTTTCCCCCTGGTGGCTCCCTCGTGCGCTCTCCTGTTCCTGCCTTTCGGTTTACCGGTGTCACTCCGCTGTTATGGCCGCGGTTTCTCATTCCACGCCTGACACTCGGTTCCGGGAAGGCAGTTCGCTCCGAGCTGGACTGTATGCACGAACCCCCCGTTCAGTCCGACTACCGCGCCATGTAAGGTAACTATCGTCTTGAGTCCAACCCTTACAGACACTAAAAATCGCCATTGGCGGTAGCCACTGGTAAAAGGATCAGCAGAGCGAGATATGTAGGCGGTACTTGAAGTGGTGACCTAACTACGGCTACACTAGAAGGACAGTTTTGGTATCTGCGCTCTGCTGAAGCCAGTTACCTTCGGAAAAAAGTGTTGGTAGCTCTTTATTCCGGCAAACGAACCACCGTTGGTAGCGGTGGTTTTTTTGTTTGCAGGACATGAGATTACGGCGAGAACGAAAGGATCTCAAGAGGATCCTTTCCAAATGGTCAATTTGAAGTCAGTTTGGAGTAGAAATCTTCGTACTCAAAGAGAATTTTTCAAGTAGCCTCGATGCGTAATGAATTGTTCTTGCATCAAAGGCTATTTCGTTTAAGTTTTCGCGCTTTCTTGAAAATTCGCGTTTAGGTTATCCGATTAAAGTCAAATGCCCCAAACAGAAACGAATCAATATCACACAAATTTAATATGGCTAGTTTTTGCATCGAGTTCACGAACCATATTCCCCAGTGCAGTAGCAGACATAGCTAACTCATCAACTACAACGACATTATTTTGGTTTACCCTCTCCAATTCAGAAAGAGCTTGAGCGATCTGACAAACTCCTTTTTCCTGCTCACTAGTGGCCAGTAACACACTACCAGTAAGTTGATCTATTTTTTCCGCACCAGATAAAATCTTGGTCATATTATCTTTAGCCGCTAAAACCAATTCAGCTCCTTGCCTAATGTTGTCATGCGTAATTTCAATTAATGATTTTATACTTTTTGCAGATTCAGCTGTTTTATGGGACAAACTTCTAACCTCGCTAGCGACAACTGCAAATCCCCTGCCAGCAGAACCAGCCCTAGCGGCTTCAACAGCAGCATTAAGAGCTAAAATATTAGTTTGGAAAGATATACTATCTATTAGGGATATGACTTCACTCATTTCATCAGAACAAGAATTAATCAAGTCCATTTTTGATTTTAATTCTTCCATAATCGCCTCACCATGACTGGCTCTATCATAGGAAGATGTTGTGATTTTATGGAGTTCTCGACTGCTATCTGAGCTTTGCTTTGTACCTGCGGAAATCTGCTCCATACTTGCTGCAGTCTGCATCAGCATGGAAGATTGGCTATCTGCACCAGTTGTTAATAAACCGCTTTGTTCAGATAATTTCTCTGCTATATCAAGAGTGATTTTAGAACAATTACGGATACCAGAAACAAAACTCGTCATTTCTACAGATAGAGAATTAATACCAGGAATAATACGACCCGCACAGTTTTTCCCAAACTCAGGGATTCTCAACGAAAAGTCACCTTCATTAAAAACAGATAATGCAGATACGACTTTATTTATTGGAATAACTAAGAATCTGTCAAGATAAAACCATGCGAGCAATATATGAACAGAAAATAAAAAGCAAACTAAAAAAAAACAAAAAACCAAACTTTTAAAAAACAACAATGTTAGTAAATTAAATAAAAACAAAGAAAGCAGTAACAAAATCATAACACTTCGAACACTACGATCTCTAAGCATACATACCTCAGATGCTATAGTAAATTAAGGACGGCATTATTATTGCAGTCGAAAATAAAAAAATCAAAAAACATCGATAATAAAGACAAATAAGAAAGAAGGAGGTTTTATTAAGCATAAAAATCAACCTATCTCATTTTCTTTAAATATAAAAATAATTTATTTCATATTCATTCAGGATTCCTACAAACAAGCTTAGAGCATTCTTTTTGTGACATGAATATCCACGAGTTCACGAACACCTTAACATGCAAAGAACAAGATCAACCCCTGCATAAAGAACAAAAACATCATAACGCCATAAACATTACAATAACATCTCTTGGCCGCACCCTCTGAGAGGCTCTCAGGGCGTTTCTGACGGGAAACCGGTAACAGGCAACAAACCACCCGAAAACCCGCCAGAAACGCGCCTGATAAATTTTAACGGCATGTATGACTATTCACCAGAATGAAGGCATTCTTTTTTCACTTAACATCATAACCAGACAGAGAAAAGAACACATGAACCGTCAGGAATCTGCCGCTCTCAATATGGCTAAATTTATCCGCACCCAGACGCTGCTTTTGCTAGAAAAAATCGACCAGCTTGACCTTGATGACGAAGCGACAGAATGCGAAAAATTACACGAACAGGCAGAAAATCTTTATCAGAAGCTTCTGGCAAGGCTCGACTTAGACATAGCGCCGTAGCTTTTCGATCGCCTCAAGAATATCCATAAACTCGTCTCTTGAAGAGACACCAGCCTGTAGGTTATTAAGCAGAAAGCCATCCATATGGGCGGCTTTTCTTATTAAAGCGTTGGACCGTTATAACTTCGCTGTCGAGTTGAACGCTCGAGATCTAGCGCTTTTTGGTGCTGTGCCACGCGCTCCTGCTCCCGGTGCGCCTCGATGCTGTTCAGCCTTGTGAAAACCGGCGCAGCTGCTCGCTTAAACTCAGCACCTGCGTGCTCAAGTCCGACACGCGCTCGTTCAGCACCGCGTTCTCCCGTTGCATAAGCCCACACATGCTCCGCCATTCCGCGAAGGCTCTCTCCCATTCGTCCAGCCTTTGCGAGTAGTCCTGCTGTAGCTGCTCTAATGCGCTCAGCAACTGCTTTTCCAGCTCTGTCATCTTCCGCTACTCCTGTTTCAGGCGGATCCATGTCGTCCCGTCGTAAGGGATGGCTTCGGTTTGCATCCCCGGCGGCAGGATAAGAAACCTCCGGCCGTCGCTGCTCTCCTGATAGCGCACTCCCCACG
>NZ_QFRV01000151.1:0-4579 GCF_004136805.1 Enterobacter cloacae complex sp. GF14B | reverse complement strand
GCTCCCTGCCCGCCGTGCGCGTGGGGCTGAATCCGCAGGCGCTGTTTAACCAGGGCGTGTCGCTGGACGACGTGCGTTCCGCCATCAGCAACGCCAACGTGCGTAAGCCGCAGGGCGCGATTGAGGACAACAGCCACCGCTGGCAGATCCAGACTAACGACGAGCTGAAAACCGCCGCCGAGTATCAGCCGTTGATTATTCACTACAACAACGGCGCGGCGGTGCGCCTGAGCGACGTCGCCAGCGTCACCGATTCGGTGCAGGACGTGCGTAACGCCGGGATGACCAACGCCAAACCGGCGATTTTGCTGATGATCCGCAAGCTGCCGGAAGCCAACATCATTCAGACGGTGAACAGCATCCGCGCGCGCCTGCCGGAGCTTCAGGAAACGATTCCGGCGGCCATCGATCTCCAGATTGCGCAGGACCGCTCCCCCACCATCCGCGCCTCGCTTGAGGAGGTAGAGCAAACGCTGATCATCTCCGTCGCGCTGGTGATCCTGGTGGTGTTCCTGTTCCTGCGCTCGGGGCGCGCGACGCTGATCCCGGCGGTGGCGGTGCCGGTATCGCTGATAGGCACCTTTGCCGCCATGTACCTGTGCGGCTTTAGCCTTAACAACCTGTCGCTGATGGCGCTGACGATTGCCACCGGGTTTGTGGTGGATGACGCCATCGTGGTGCTGGAGAATATCTCGCGCCATCTGGAAGCGGGCATGAAGCCGCTCCAGGCGGCGCTTCAGGGGACGCGCGAAGTGGGCTTCACGGTCCTGTCCATGAGCCTGTCGCTGGTGGCGGTATTCCTGCCGCTGCTGCTGATGGGCGGCCTGCCGGGGCGACTGCTGCGCGAATTTGCCGTCACGCTCTCCGTCGCCATTGGTATCTCACTGGTGATTTCGCTGACGCTGACGCCGATGATGTGCGGCTGGATGCTAAAGCGCAGCCAACCGCACTCGCAGCCGCGCAGGAAAGGCTTTGGCCGCGTCCTGATGGCGATGCAGTCCGGCTACGGCAAATCGCTGAAATGGGTGCTGAACCACACGCGTATTGTCGGGCTGGTGTTGATCGGCACCATCGTCCTCAACGTCTGGATGTATATCACTATCCCGAAAACCTTCTTCCCGGAGCAGGATACCGGCGTGCTGATGGGCGGTATTCAGGCGGACCAGAGCATTTCGTTCCAGGCGATGCGCGGCAAACTGCAAGACTTTATGAAAATCATCCGGGAAGATCCGGCCGTGGATAACGTCACCGGCTTTACCGGCGGCTCGCGCGTTAACAGCGGGATGATGTTTATTACCCTTAAGCCGCGCGGTGAACGTCACGAAACGGCGCAGCAGATCATTGACCGCCTGCGGCTGAAGCTTGCCAAAGAGCCGGGGGCAAATCTGTTTTTGATGGCCGTTCAGGATATCCGCGTCGGCGGACGACAGGCTAACGCCAGCTATCAGTACACCCTGCTCTCGGATGACTTAGCCGCCCTGCGCGAGTGGGAGCCGAAGATCCGTAAAGCGCTGGCCGCGCTGCCGCAGCTGGCGGACGTGAACTCTGACAGCCAAAACAACGGTGCGGAGATGGCGCTCACCTACGATCGTGAAACCATGGCCCGCCTGGGCATTAACGTGGAGGCGGCCAACAGCCTGCTGAACAACGCCTTCGGGCAGCGTGAAGTCTCTACCATCTATCAGCCGATGAACCAGTACAAGGTGGTGATGGAGGTGGATCCGCGCTACACCCAGGACATCAGCGCGCTGGACAAGATGTTTGTGATCAATGATGACGGTAAGGCGATTCCGCTGTCGTACTTCGCCAGCTGGCAGCCGTCGAACGCCCCGCTGTCGGTGAACCACCAGGGGCTTTCCGCCGCCTCGACCGTCTCGTTTAACTTGCCAACCGGCTCGTCGCTGTCTGAGGCCAGCGATGCCATTAATCGCGCCATGACCCAGCTCGGGGTGCCCTCCTCGGTGCGCGGCAGCTTTGCCGGTACGGCGCAGGTGTTCCAGGACACCATGAACTCGCAGGTTATTTTGATTCTGGCGGCCATTGCCACGGTTTATATCGTGCTGGGCGTGCTGTACGAAAGCTACGTGCACCCGTTGACCATTCTCTCCACGCTTCCCTCTGCGGGCGTGGGGGCGCTGCTGGCGCTGGAGCTGTTCGGTGCCCCATTCAGTCTTATCGCGCTTATCGGGATCATGCTATTGATTGGCATCGTGAAGAAAAACGCGATAATGATGGTCGACTTTGCCCTGGACGCCCAGCGCAACGGCAACCTGACGCCGGACGAGGCGATATTCCAGGCCTGTCTGCTGCGTTTTCGCCCGATCATGATGACCACGCTGGCCGCGCTGTTCGGCGCGCTGCCGCTGGTCATATCCGGCGGTGACGGCTCTGAACTACGCCAGCCGCTGGGGATCACGATCGTTGGCGGCCTGGTGATGAGCCAGCTGCTGACGCTCTACACGACGCCGGTAGTCTATCTGTTCTTTGACCGCCTGCGGCTGCGTTTTTCGCGTAAAAAGAGAACCACGGTGACCGAGTAAATGACCGACCTACCCAGTAACGTTCGCTGGCAATTGTGGATCGTCGCGTTCGGCTTCTTTATGCAGTCGCTGGACACGACTATCGTGAACACCGCCCTCCCCTCGATGGCGAAAAGCCTGGGGGAGAGCCCGCTGCACATGCATATGGTGATTGTCGCCTACGTGCTGACGGTCGCTGTGATGCTGCCTGCCAGCGGCTGGCTGGCGGATAAAGTCGGCGTGCGAAACATCTTCTTCACCGCCATTGTGCTGTTTACCACCGGGTCGCTGTTTTGCGCCCAGGCCAATACCCTCGACCAGCTGGTGATGGCGCGCGTGCTACAGGGCGTCGGCGGCGCGATGATGGTACCCGTCGGGCGGTTAACGGTGATGAAAATTGTTCCGCGCGCGCAGTATATGGCGGCGATGACCTTCGTCACCCTGCCCGGTCAGGTCGGCCCGTTGCTTGGCCCGGCGCTGGGCGGGATTCTGGTGGAGTATGTCTCCTGGCACTGGATCTTCCTGATCAACCTGCCGGTCGGTATTATCGGCGCGATTGCCACCCTGACGCTGATGCCGAACTATAAAATGCAGACCCGGCGCTTTGATTTCTTTGGCTTCATCCTGCTGGCAGCTGGCATGGCGACGCTTACCCTCGCGCTCGACGGGCAAAAAGGGCTGGGGATCTCCTCCCTGTCGCTCGCCCTGCTGGTAGCGCTGGGTGTCACCGCCATTCTCTGGTATCTGTGGCATGCCAGAGGTAACGCTAACGCGCTGTTCAGCCTGAATCTGTTCAAGAATCCCACCTACCGTCTTGGTCTGTTCGGCAGCTTTGCCGGACGCATCGGCAGCGGCATGTTGCCGTTTATGACGCCGGTATTTTTACAGATTGGGATGGGCTTCTCGCCGTTCCATGCCGGGCTGATGATGATCCCGATGGTACTTGGCAGCATGGGGATGAAGCGTATTGTGGTGCAGGTGGTGAACCGCTTTGGCTATCGCCGCGTGCTGGTGGCCGCCACGATCGGGCTGGCGCTGGTCTGCCTGCTGTTTATGGCCGTGGCGCTGCTGGGCTGGTACTACATCCTGCCGCTGGTGCTGTTCTGCCAGGGGATCATCAACTCCATGCGCTTCTCGTCGATGAACACCCTGACGCTGAAAGATCTGCCGGACGAGCTGGCAAGCAGTGGTAACAGTCTGCTGTCGATGATCATGCAGCTCTCCATGAGCGTGGGGGTCACGGTTGCCGGATTGCTGCTCGGCATGTACGGTCAGCACCATCTCAGCGCCGACACCCCCGTCGCGCATCAGGTCTTTTTATACACTTACCTCAGCATGGCGGTAATTATCGCTCTGCCCGCTTTTATCTTTGCCAGAGTGCCGAATGACACGACCAAAAACGTCGTGATCCGACGCGGCAAAAGGAGTGCACCATGAAATTCTGGCGTCCGGGGATCACCGGTAAGCTTTTTGTGGCGATTTTCGCCACCTGTATCGTCCTGCTGATTACTATGCACTGGGCGGTGCGGGTCAGCTTTGAGCGCGGCTTTATTGACTACATCAAGCACGGTAACGAACAGCGTTTACAGGGCTTAAGCGACGCGCTGGGGGAACAGTATAGCCTGCACGGTAACTGGCGTTTTCTGCGCAACAACGATCGCTTTATATTTCAAATTCTGCGCTCGCTGGAGCACGATAATGACGACGACCGTCCGGGACCGGGCATGCCGCCGCACGGCTGGCGCACCCAGTTCTGGGTAATTGATCAGGAGATGCGCGTGCTCGTTGGCCCACGCTCTCCGGTACCGCCGGACGGCACAAAGCGCGCCATTACCTCGAACGGCGCCACGGTGGGCTGGGTTATCGCCTCCCCGGTCGAGCGGCTGACGCGCAACACCGACATCAACTTTGACCGCCAGCAGCGTCAGACCAGCTGGTTGATTGTCGCGCTTTCTACCCTGCTTGCGGCGCTCGCCACCTTCCCGCTGGCGCGCGGCCTGCTGGCGCCGGTTAAGCGCCTGGTGGAAGGCACGCACAAGCTGGCGGCGGGTGATTTCTCG
>NZ_QFRV01000150.1:0-4589 GCF_004136805.1 Enterobacter cloacae complex sp. GF14B | reverse complement strand
TTTTTACCCAGATCGATACCAATGAGCGCAATGTTTTCCATGATAGTTCTCCGAATGAAAGCCTGTCCTCAGCATAGTACCGGGAAGGAGGGAGTGACCATCTCATTAAATAAAGCACGCTAAGCCGTAAGTAAGCGTGCTCCTGTGAAAGCCACAGCTAAAACTGCGTAGTACACATAGAGGTATTTTTTTCTAGATTTATATCGAATTTCGTTATCGAATTTCGCTTATTATTGATCAACTCGTTGCAGATCATGAAGGCGAAAGTATGACGAATAACCCTACCGATGACAGCAGACCATGGTCGGTCTTTCTTATTTTTCTGCGGCTTGGATTGACATCTTTTGGCGGCCCCATTGCGCACTTGGGCTACTTCCGCGCCGAATTTGTCACACGGCGGCGCTGGCTCTCCGAACGGAGCTATGCTGACTTGGTCGCGCTTTGTCAGTTCTTGCCAGGGCCTGCAAGCAGCCAGGTCGGCATAGCGGTAGGACTGTCTCGGGCTGGATACAGCGGGGCGCTGGCTGCTTGGGCTGGCTTCACGCTGCCGTCTGCCATAGCCTTGATCCTTTTTGCGCTCGGCATCTCCAGCTATGGCGATTACGTCTCGCAGGGCGCGTTGCATGGCTTAAAAGTGGTGGCTGTGGCCGTGGTCGCTCAAGCAGTATGGGGCATGGCGCGTAACCTATGCACGGATGGGCTGCGAGTCACCATCATGGCAATTGCTACCTGCGTCGTTTTACTTGTGCCGTCCGCGTGGGGACAGGTTGGCGTGATTGCTATCGCAGGCATCGCAGGCCGGTTATTGTTCAAGCCAGCGAAAGTTGTTGAGCATGACCCCCTACCTATCACGGTCAGTCACCGGGCCGGCGTGCTTTGGCTCTCGCTGTTCTTTGTCTTGCTGATTGGCCTGCCGGTGTTGGCCGAACTGATGCCAAGTCAAACCATGGCAATGGTGGATTCCTTCTATCGTGTCGGATCACTGGTGTTCGGCGGTGGTCACGTTGTGCTGCCATTACTGCAAGCCGAAGTGGTGCCCTCCGGCTGGGTCAACAATGAATCCTTTCTCGCGGGGTACGGGGCAGCTCAAGCGGTGCCCGGCCCTTTGTTCACGTTCGCCGCGTTTCTTGGTGCCTCGATGAACACCGCCCCGTCGGGCTGGATCGGCGGCATTGTGTGTCTGCTGGCTATCTTCGCGCCCTCGTTCTTGCTGGTCGTCGGATCAATGCCATTTTGGGAGCGTTTGCGCCGCAATACAGGCATCCAAGCTGCGCTGGCCGGGATCAATGCCGCTGTAGTCGGCTTGCTGCTGGCCGCGCTGTATCAGCCTGTATGGACTAGCGCCATCTTTCAGCCGCAAGACTTCGGCTTGGCATTAGTTGCCCTTGTCGCACTTATGTTCTGGAAGCTCCCGCCGTGGCTGGTTGTCCTCGGTAGCGGTGCAGCTGGGTGGCTGTTGAGCGTCGCTCTGTGAGGCACAAAAAATGACTGACAAAGACCTCTACGGCGGTTTGATCCGCCTGCACATCCTTCACCATGCAGCCGAGGAACCTGTCTTTGGGCTGGGGATCATCGAAGAGCTACGCCGACACGGCTACGAGATGAGCGCTGGCACCGTGTACCCGATGCTGCACGGCCTGGAAAAAAAAGGCTATCTGACCTCACGCCACGAACGCACCGGGCGACGTGAACGGCGTGTTTATGACATCACTGAACAAGGCAGAACTGCACTTGCTGATGCGAAAACAAAGGTCAAGGAGCTGTTCGGAGAGTTGGTAGAAGGTGGTTGAGTTTTTGCTTCTATGTCAGGTTGAGCTATACCCTAACTGGATTGTCATTTTCAGAAGACGACTGCACCAGTTGATTGGGCGTAATGGCTGTTGTGCAGCCAGCTCCTGACAGTTCAATATCAGAAGTGATCTGCACCAATCTCGACTATGCTCAATACTCGTGTGGGCTCTGTTGCAAAAATCGTGAAGCTTGAGCATGCTTGGCGGAGATTGGACGGACGGAACGATGACGGATTTCAAGTGGCGCCATTTCCAGGGTGATGTGATCCTGTGGGCGGTGCGCTGGTATTGTCGCTATCCGATCAGCTATCGCGACCTTGAGGAAATGCTGGCGGAACGCGGCATTTCGGTCGACCATACGACGATCTATCGCTGGGTCCAGTGCTACGCCCCGGAGATGGAGAAGCGGCTGCGCTGGTTCTGGCGGCGTGGCTTTGATCCGAGCTGGCGCCTGGATGAAACCTACGTCAAGGTGCGGGGCAAGTGGACCTACCTGTACCGGGCAGTCGACAAGCGGGGCGACACGATCGATTTCTACCTGTCGCCGACCCGCAGCGCCAAGGCAGCGAAGCGGTTCCTGGGCAAGGCCCTGCGAGGCCTGAAGCACTGGGAAAAGCCTGCCACGCTCAATACCGACAAAGCGCCGAGCTATGGTGCAGCGATCACCGAATTGAAGCGCGAAGGAAAGCTGGACCGGGAGACGGCCCACCGGCAGGTGAAGTATCTCAATAACGTGATCGAGGCCGATCACGGAAAGCTCAAGATACTGATCAAGCCGGTGCGCGGTTTCAAATCGATCCCCACGGCCTATGCCACGATCAAGGGATTCGAAGTCATGCGAGCCCTGCGCAAAGGACAGGCTCGCCCCTGGTGCCTGCAGCCCGGCATCAGGGGCGAGGTGCGCCTTGTGGAGAGAGCTTTTGGCATTGGGCCCTCGGCGCTGACGGAGGCCATGGGCATGCTCAACCACCATTTCGCAGCAGCCGCCTGATCGGCGCAGAGCGACAGCCTACCTCTGACTGCCGCCAATCTTTGCAACAGAGCCCGCCGTGCTAGTCTGCTCGGTGATGGTGGAGTGAAGCCAACCCGCAATCGGGTTATGAATCTGCATCGCGATTCGCAATCAGCTGTCTCTTGAGCATGTCGAACTCCTGCGATGTTATCTCGCCGTGCTCGTGCTGCTACACCAACTTGTCCAACTCATCCGCCACACCGCTCCCCACCACCTGCGATGGCCAGGTTGTTTGCTGGGCGCATTGGCGGAGTATCGTCTCGACCCGGGACACCCACACCGGCACAACCTTACGGGAGTGATTCACTGTCAAAGAATCGGCCCGGTGCTCTGACGCAAGTATCGGGATGGTCACCATTTGTAAGCCGTAGACCTGAGTGGTGATCAAGACTTCGATACCACCGACCGTACCGGTACTAATCGACGACGGTCGTGTTCGTCGCCTGCCGCAGGGACTCTGCACACCTCCGTTTACGCATGTGCCTGGAGGAGTTGGAAATCGTCGTGTTCGGGAAACATTAAACACAGGATGGCAGCGATCTGAGCCAGCACATGATCAGCTAGCTCACCATCCGGATCGACGGCCCACTGCATCGTCGCGCCAGCGATGACCGAGTGCAGGAGCAACTCAGCTGCCGCAGGAGCACCTGGGGGCAGTCGCTTGCGGATCCCCTCCACCACCGCGCGGTTCCGCTGGATCGCAAGCGTGCGTAGCTCCGGCACCTGGAGCTCGTACCAGGAGATGAGATAGTTCACCGAGAAGTCGTTGCGAGTGTTCATGCTCCGAACGAGCACCTGCAAAAATTCCCAGAGCCCTTGCGGCCCTGCGCCTATCGGTATCGCATTCAGGTAATGCCGCACCTGCTCGACGCCGCGCTCCATCATCCTCACCAGCAGCGTATCGCGGTTGGTGAAGCGCTGGATTAACGCTGCGCGGGAGAGCCCCACCTCCTTTGCTACTCCGCTGAGCGTGAACTCTATGGGACCGCAACGCTTCAGCACTACGGTGGCGGCCTCGAGTACCTCGTCATCGGACTTGAGCTTGGGGCGGGGCATCAGTGTTCACCTTCTGTATGGGTTGGGGCGGAGGCTGTGGCTGCCGCCGCCATTGTAGCAAATTGAAGACGGAGCGAGAGTAGAGCCACGAGCCCCGCAAACACGGCCGATACAACGAGGCCAGGGAGCGGACCAGCAAGGTCGACAAACGCGCCGGCCGCAAGCATAACCATGGGCGAGGCTGACAGCATCACCGCCGAGACCGTGCCGAGTACCCGGCCGAGAAGTTCTGGCGGCGTGCGGTTGTAGATGGCAGCGTTGAGAATGGGAGAGACTGAGCCGGTCAGCAGTCCCACGAGCGCGCCCAACAACATCAGCACCGGCACGCCTGGCAACTGTGAAAGCAGAAGCGAGCCCACCGCAGAGCCACAAAATGCCACCGCCAGCCAGTTCTGCGCTGATATCCGGGCGCCGACCGACGCATGAATGGCAATGCCAAGGAGACCACCAGCCCCCATCATTGAGGAGAACAGCCCGAGCTCTGCTACTTGGCGTCCTGCATCTACAAACAGCGCAGGCATGATGACGCTGCCGTTGGCGCCAACGATGCCCACGAAGATCATCACTATACCAAAGAGAGGGCGCAGCAGGGGTTCGCTCCAGAGAAAAGCGACGCCGGCGCGCATGGAGAGAGTCGCCGTCGTGGTCATCGTCCGAGCGGCACGCGCGGGAAGCACCCACGCGCCGAGCAGACCTGCAAGGACGGAGCAGAACGCCGTCAGCCCGAGCGT
>NZ_QFRV01000149.1:0-4701 GCF_004136805.1 Enterobacter cloacae complex sp. GF14B | reverse complement strand
CTGAATGGCTCTGTTGAAGTGGCGCCGCGTGCGGGCCTGGCCGATGCCATCTGTGACCTCGTCTCCACCGGCGCCACGCTCGAAGCGAACGGCCTGCGCGAAGTGGAGGTGATCTACCGCTCCAAAGCGTGCCTTATCCAGCGCGACGGCGAGATGGCCGACGCCAAACAGCAGCTCATCGACAAACTGCTGACCCGCATTCAGGGCGTGATTCAGGCGCGTGAATCCAAATACATCATGATGCATGCGCCAACCGAGCGTCTGGAGGAAGTGATTGCCCTGCTGCCGGGCGCTGAGCGTCCAACCATTCTGCCGCTGGCGGGCGACCAGCAGCGCGTGGCGATGCACATGGTGAGCAGCGAAACCCTGTTCTGGGAAACCATGGAAAAACTGAAGGCGCTGGGCGCAAGCTCCATTCTGGTGCTGCCAATTGAGAAGATGATGGAGTAACGACCATGAGCTTTAACACAATCATCGACTGGAATACCTGTAGCGACGCGCAACAGCGCGAGCTGCTGATGCGCCCGGCAATTTCCGCTTCGGAGAGCATCACCCGCACCGTGGCGGAGATCCTCGATAACGTCAAAGCCCGCGGAGACGACGCGCTGCGCGAGTACAGCGCGAAGTTTGACAAGACGGAAGTCGGCGCTTTACAGGTTACCGAGCAGGAAATCATTGATGCCAGCAATCGTCTGGGTGATGACATCAAACAGGCGATGGCCGTCGCGGTGAAAAATATTGATACCTTCCACACCGCGCAGAAATTGCAGGCGGTGGATGTGGAAACCCTGCCCGGCGTGCGCTGCCAGCAGGTGACGCGACCGGTGGCGTCCGTCGGCCTCTATATTCCCGGCGGCTCTGCTCCGCTGTTTTCGACCGTCCTGATGCTGGCCACCCCGGCACGTATTGCCGGTTGTCAGAAGGTGGTGCTCTGCTCTCCTCCACCAATTGCCGATGAGATCCTGTACGCGGCGAAGCTGTGCGGCGTGCAGGCGATCTATAAAGTGGGCGGTGCGCAGGCGATTTCCGCCCTGGCGTTCGGGACGGGATCCATTCCTAAGGTCGACAAAATCTTTGGTCCGGGCAATGCGTACGTAACCGAAGCGAAGCGTCAGGTCAGCCAGCGTCTGGACGGCGCGGCGATTGATATGCCTGCCGGTCCGTCTGAAGTGCTGGTGATTGCCGACAGCGGCGCTACACCAGATTTCGTGGCCTCTGACCTGCTCTCGCAGGCCGAGCACGGCCCTGACTCGCAGGTGATTTTACTGACGCCAGATGCCGACATGGCAAAACGCGTGGGCGACGCCGTTGAGCGTCAGCTGGCTGACCTGCCGCGTGCGGAAACGGCGCGTCAGGCGCTATTGGCCAGCCGCCTGATTGTGGCTCGCGATCTTGACCAGTGCATCGCCATCTCCAACCAGTACGGTCCTGAGCACCTGATTATTCAGACCCGTAACGCGCGCGATCTGGTCGACAGCATAACCAGCGCAGGCTCAGTGTTCCTCGGGGACTGGTCACCGGAATCCGCCGGGGATTACGCCTCCGGCACCAACCACGTGCTGCCCACGTATGGCTATACCTCAACCTGCTCCAGCCTGGGGCTGGCAGATTTCCAGAAGCGCATGACCGTGCAGGAACTCTCCCGCGAGGGATTTGCCTCGCTCGCGTCGACCATTGAAACCCTGGCCGCCGCCGAACGTCTGACTGCCCACAAAAATGCCGTGACGCTGCGCGTTGCCGCCCTGAAGGAGCAAGCATGAACATCGAAGAATTAGCCCGTGAAAATGTCCGTCGCCTGACGCCCTATCAGTCTGCGCGTCGTCTTGGCGGCAACGGCGACGTCTGGCTGAATGCCAACGAATACCCCACGCCGGTGGCCTTTGAGCTGTCGCAGCAGACGCTGAACCGCTACCCGGAGTGTCAGCCGAAAGCGGTGATCGAGAACTATGCGCAGTATACAGGCGTGAAGCCTGAGCAGGTGCTGGTCAGCCGCGGAGCGGATGAAGGGATTGAGCTGCTGATCCGCGCCTTCTGCGAGCCGGGTAAAGACGCGGTGATGTACTGCCAGCCCACCTATGGGATGTACAGCGTCAGCGCCGAAACCTTTGGCGTGGCCTGCCGCAACGTGCAGGCGCTGGACAACTGGCAGCTGGATTTGCAGGGCATTGCCGATAACCTCGACGGCGTGAAGGTGGTGTTTGTCTGTAGCCCGAACAACCCGACCGGGCAGATTATCAATCCCCAGGATATCCGCACCCTGCTGGAAATGACGCGCGGCAAAGCGCTGGTCGTGGCCGACGAAGCCTACATTGAGTTCTGCCCACAGGCGACACTGGCAGGCTGGCTTGAAGAGTATCCGCATCTCGTTGTGCTGCGTACCCTTTCCAAAGCCTTCGCCCTCGCCGGCCTTCGCTGTGGATTTACGCTGGCGAATAAAGCGATTATCGACCTGCTGCTGAAAGTCATCGCCCCGTATCCGCTCTCGACGCCGGTTGCCGATATTGCGGCACAGGCGCTGGCCCCGCAGGGCATCAGCGCGATGCGCGAGCGTGTGGCGCAGATCCTGGAAGAGCGTCAGTATCTTGTCGATGCCCTGAAAACGATTCCGTGCGTGGAAGAGGTGTTCGACTCGGAAACCAACTACATCCTGGTGCGCTTCACCGCCTCAAGCGCGATATTTAAATCGTTGTGGGATCAGGGCATTATCTTACGAGACCAGAATAAACAACCTACCCTGAGCGGCTGCCTGCGTATTACCGTCGGCACCCGTGCAGAGAGCCAGCGCGTGATTGACGCCCTGAAAGCGGAGAAAGTATGAGTCAGAAGTATCTCTTTATCGATCGTGACGGCACCATCATCTCGGAGCCACCCAGCGATTTTCAGGTCGATCGTTTCGACAAGCTGGCCTTTGAACCCGATGTGATCCCGGTGCTGCTGAAGCTTCAGAAAGCAGGCTATAAGCTGGTGATGATCACCAACCAGGATGGTCTGGGCACCGACAGCTTCCCGCAGGCGAACTTTGACGGCCCGCACAACCTGATGATGCAGGTGCTGACCTCGCAGGGCATCGCCTTCGACGAGGTGCTGATCTGCCCGCATATGCCTGCCGACGAGTGCGACTGCCGCAAGCCAAAATTGAAGCTTGTTGAACGTTATCTGGCTGAAGAGGCGCTGGATAAAGCCAACAGCTATGTGATTGGCGATCGCGTCACGGATATCACGCTGGCGGAAAACATGGGCATTGCGGGTCTGCGCTATAACCGCGACACGCTAAACTGGGTGATGATTGGCGAGCAGCTCACCAGACGCGACCGCTATTCCCACGTTGAACGCAACACCAAAGAGACGCAGATCGACGTGAAGGTCTGGCTCGACCGCGAAGGCGGCAGCAAGATCCACACTGGCGTCGGTTTCTTTGACCACATGCTGGATCAAATCGCCACGCACGGCGGCTTCCGTATGGAGATCACCGTTAAGGGTGACCTGTATATCGACGATCACCACACCGTGGAAGATACCGGCCTGGCGCTGGGCGAAGCCCTGAAGCTGGCGCTCGGCGACAAGCGCGGCATCAACCGCTTCGGCTTTGTTCTGCCGATGGACGAGTGCCTGGCGCGCTGCGCGATGGATATCTCCGGGCGTCCGCACCTGGAATACAAAGCCGACTTTACCTACCAGCGCGTGGGCGATCTCAGCACCGAGATGGTGGAACACTTCTTCCGCTCGCTTTCTTACACCATGGGCCTGACGCTGCACCTGAAAACCAAAGGCAAAAACGATCACCACCGCGTCGAGAGCCTGTTCAAAGCCTTTGGCCGTACCCTGCGCCAGGCGATC
The DNA here is from genome assembly GCF_004136805.1 of Enterobacter cloacae complex sp. GF14B. NCBI lineage: Bacteria > Pseudomonadati > Pseudomonadota > Gammaproteobacteria > Enterobacterales > Enterobacteriaceae > Enterobacter > Enterobacter cloacae complex sp. GF14B. The sequence goes on along the minus strand of NZ_QFRV01000149.1, from coordinate 864 downwards.
CGCGTGGAAGGTGACGCCCTGCCCTCGTCGAAAGGAGTGCTGTAATGAACGTGGTGATTCTGGACACCGGATGCGCCAATCTGAACTCCGTACAGTCGGCGATTATGCGCCACGGCTACGAGCCGGTGGTGAGCCGCGACCCGGACGTGGTGCTGCGTGCGGATAAACTCTTTCTGCCGGGCGTAGGCACCGCCCAGGCGGCGATGGATCAGATCCATGAGCGCGAGCTGGTTGATCTCATCAAAGCCTGTACTCAACCGGTGCTGGGCATTTGCCTCGGGATGCAGCTGCTTGGCCGCCGCAGCGAAGAGAGCAACGGTGTCGATCTGCTGGGCATTATAGAAGAAGACGTGCCGAAAATGACCGACCACGGCCTGCCGCTGCCGCACATGGGCTGGAACCGCGTTTATCCGAAGGCGGGCAACAGGCTGTTCCAGGGTATTGAAGACGGCGCGTACTTCTATTTCGTCCACAGCTACGCCATGCCCGTGAATACCTACACCATCGCCCAGTGCAATTACGGCGAGGCGTTCACCGCCGCCGTGCAGAAAGATAACTTTTACGGCGTGCAGTTTCACCCGGAACGCTCCGGTGCCGCCGGTGCGCAACTGCTGAAAAATTTCCTGGAGATGTGATGATAATTCCCGCTTTAGATTTAATTGACGGCACGGTTGTTCGTCTCCACCAGGGCGATTACGGGCAGCAGCGCGACTACGGCAACGACCCGCTGCCGCGGTTACAGGCTTACGCCGCCGAGGGCGCTGAGGTGTTGCATCTGGTCGATCTGACCGGCGCGAAAGATCCGGCGAAGCGCCAGATCCCGCTGCTTAAAACACTGGTGGCTGGCGTGGACGTCCCGGTGCA
>NZ_QFRV01000148.1:0-4720 GCF_004136805.1 Enterobacter cloacae complex sp. GF14B | reverse complement strand
CTTCATAATCGGCCGCACGTCCTCGACAGCCGCCTCGCGTTCGGCCGGGGTCACGGTGTGGCGGTTTTTGCCGTAGGCCGCGCGCATCATGTCGGCGTCTGCCTGCATGCGCCGCGCCATCAGGTCTTTATCCAGCATGCGCATCGGGTTCACGCCGCCCTTCACCATCGGGTAAAGGAAGCGGAAGCAGGCGTCGTCGCTCACCTTCTGGATGGCGGCGGTCTGCTCCATGTTGATGGTCATGTAGTTCACCACGTTGGCGTCCGGGGCGTTTTGCAGGCGCGACATCTGCAGATGCAGGATCTGCGGCTGGATGGTGTCGATAATCTGCTGCTCCGGCTCGCCCGCTTTTTGCAGAGCGGCCATCTGGTCGAGGATGCGCTGATGCAGCGCGGGCTCCTGCTCCTTAATCACCTGCCAGGCGGGCATCGCGTTGAGGGTGGTATCAATCTGGTGTTCGGGGGCACGCTGCTTATCGAAGAATACCCAGAACGCCACGGCGGCGGCCGCGACGACGACAATCACAATACGGGTCCACGTTTTATTCATCTCGCATCCTTATCCTTTCGCTATGCCGGTTTACACCGGCACGCCGCTGTGGAAGCGAAACTCGGTGTCCGGTGTCGAGATAAGTGTGGCTTCAATTTCGCCAAAAAGCTTTATGCGCGGTGAGATATCGTCGTCGCTCACCTGCTGCGCCAGCGTCAGGTAGTCCTGATAGTGGCGCGCTTCCGAGCGCAGCAGCGAGAGATAGAACTTCTGCAGGTCGTCGTCGAGGTACGGGGCCAGCGCGGCGAAGCGTTCGCAGGAGCGGGCTTCGATGTAGGCGCCGCAGATGAGCTTGTCGATCAGCGTCAGCGGCTCGTGGGTGCGCACTTCTTTTAGCATCCCTTTGGCGTACCGGCTGGCGGTGATTTTGACGTACGGAATGTCGCGGACCAGCATCGCCTCGCGCACCTGCCAGAAGTGGTGCAGCTCCTCTTTAATCAGCAGCACCATGCTGTCGATAAGCGCCTGGCCCCACGGGTCGTCGGTTTTGGGCATCACGCTTTTGCCAATCTGCCTGTGCAGGGCGATGAAGTCCGGCTCCGGGCCGTCGCGGAAGGTGAACTGTTCGTAGGGTTTGAGCCACTCGAGCAGCGCGTCGGCACCGCTTTCGTCGGCGACGTATTTACGCACCAGCAGCAGCGCGGTCTGGGCGGCCTTGAGCTCGCACACCATGTGGTCGGTGAGCAGCAGCGGCAGGTTCGCCGGGTCGCGGGCTTTATCAATCCATGCTTGCGGGGTCGGGCACTGGAGGAAGTTGAGTACGGGGGCGAGTATCTGCGGGTAATCCATGGTTCTGCCTTGAAAAAGCGGTGGCGCGCGCCACCGCCTGAAACGCTTAGTGACGCACGCCGTCGTCGTCTTCGTCGACGTAATCTTCGTCGTCGCCTTCTTCGCCGTCTTCACCGTTCGGATCTTCGAAGTAGGTTCCCCAGCCGTCGTATTCCACGTCAAACTTCTCGGCCAGGTTCATCAGCTGTTCAACCTGCGCGTCGATCAGCTCCGCCTTCAGCGCGCCTTCGCTCAGGATGTCGCAGCAGATGACGGTGTCGCCCTCTTCCACTTCCAGCTCTTCCGGCTCGGTCACTTCGTAACCCAGCTTGAAGGCTTCCACGGCCATTTTTTCCAGCGCGTCGAAATCATCCGCAGAGAAATGGTGCTCGATGGTGTACAGCGCGTCCGGATCGCTACCGTCTTCCAGCAGCTCTTCAATAATCAGACGCGTCTCTTCGCGTTGCTCTTCCAGTAATTCCGGGTTTGCCATGGCTCAATCCTCTTTAAAGTGCGGCAGATACTTCTATTTTCACACACGGACGGGTTTGCCTCCACCTTTGTTGGAAAGATTTGTGAAACGGGGTTGCAAATGAATAATTACACATATAAAGTGAATTTTAATTCAATAAGTGGCGTTCGCCATGTGAGGATAAAATGTCTGATCTGTACAAGAAACACTTTCTGAAATTGCTCGACTTTACCCCTGCACAGTTCACTTCTCTGCTGACCCTTGCCGCACAGCTCAAAGCCGATAAAAAAAAGGGCAAGGAAGTACAAAAGCTTACCGGTAAAAACATCGCGCTCATCTTCGAAAAAGACTCGACCCGTACCCGTTGCTCTTTCGAAGTTGCCGCATTTGACCAGGGCGCTCGCGTCACGTATTTAGGGCCGAGCGGCAGCCAGATTGGGCATAAAGAATCAATTAAGGACACCGCGCGCGTGCTCGGGCGGATGTACGACGGCATTCAGTATCGCGGTCACGGCCAGGAAGTGGTCGAAACGCTGGCGCAGTATGCGGGCGTTCCGGTGTGGAACGGGCTGACCAACGAGTTCCATCCGACGCAGCTGCTGGCGGATCTGCTGACCATGCAGGAGCACCTGCCGGGCAAGGCGTTTAACGAGATGACGCTGGTCTACGCGGGCGATGCGCGCAACAACATGGGCAACTCGATGCTGGAAGCGGCAGCGCTGACCGGGCTGGATCTGCGCCTGGTGGCCCCGAAGGCCTGCTGGCCGGAAGAGAGCCTGGTGGCGGAGTGCAGCGCGCTGGCAGAGAAGCACGGCGGGAAAATTACCCTGACGGAAGACGTGGCGGCGGGCGTGAAGGGCGCGGACTTTATCTATACCGACGTGTGGGTGTCCATGGGCGAAGCCAAAGAGAAGTGGGCGGAGCGTATCGCGCTGCTGCGTGGGTATCAGGTGAACGCGCAGATGATGGCGCAGACCGGCAACCAGAACGTGAAGTTCCTGCACTGTCTGCCGGCGTTCCATGACGACCAGACCACGCTCGGTAAGCAGATGGCGAAAGAGTTCGACCTGCACGGCGGGATGGAGGTGACGGACGAGGTGTTTGAGTCGGCGGCGAGCATCGTGTTCGACCAGGCGGAAAACCGGATGCATACGATTAAGGCGGTGATGGTGGCGACGCTTGGGGAGTGATTGACTCCTCTGCGGTCTGGTGCCCTCACCCCGGCCCTCTCCCACGGGGAGAGGGAGAAAACCCTAAAAACGACAACAGCGTTATCGTCAGGCAGAAAAATTCATTTTAGTGATGCTTTCTCAGATACGCATTAACCATAATAGGTATTTATCTTTTTGTTAACCATTATTTACTGAGTAGATAATGGTTAATATCAGGTCATTATCAATTACAAAACACCGTATATTATCGGCGTAATATTTCCTTATTGCTGCATTTCGTTAATAAGGATTATTCATGTCATGGAATAAGCATGAAGCTGTGTCATACGCCCGTAGCCACGCACTAACCCATACTGGACACGATTGCGCTCGAGCAATCGCCGCCACCATTCGAGCCGGAGGGCTTAAAATCGAAGGGGCAAACCTATCGCCAACTCCAGCCAGCAATAACCTTATACAGGCATTATTAAAATGAATAAACTCATTTTTCTTGTGTTATTCAGCACAGCCGCATTGGGGGCCGAAGATTTTCAGATACCGATGCAGCGCGCCCTTGAATTCAATCGCTGGTACGTCAAACAAGTGAACAACGATCGTTATCCCATCCAACAGGGAAATGAAATCGATGAGTTCGTTACGGCCAGCACCATGAAAAAATTACGTCATGCAGCCGATCCCCGTTATGCCGACGCTGAATTTTACGAGGCTGATTTTTTTATGAAATCGCAATATATCGGCGAGGACTGGGCTGAGAATGTGGCTATTGATTCGTATGATTCAGACCCGGTCTGTGTAAACGTGAATATCACGTTTGGCAAAAAGACCCAGCACACAGTCATTGATTGCATGATTAATGAAGATGGGGTCTGGAAAATCCAGTCTGTCGCCGCTCGGGATAATAATTGATGTCCCCCGCTAACAATAATGTAGCCGCCTTTGTTGCCGGATGGCGCTGCGGCCTGATGCCCTCACCCCGGCCCTCTCCCACGGGGAGAGGGAGAACACCGGCTCCATTTCATTGATTTTTCACCCCGAAAAAGGTACGTTTTCGCCTTAATTCCAGCGTGGACATACCAGCATTATGCCGATTATTCAGTCTGTTGAACGTGCGTTGCAGATCCTCGACCTGTTCAACGAGCAGGCCACCGAGCTTAAGATCACCGACATCAGCAAACTGATGGGGCTGAGCAAGAGCACCCTCCACTCGCTGCTGAAAACCCTCCAGCTTCACGGCTATATCGATCAGAACCCGGAGAACGGCAAATATCGCCTCGGCATGAAGCTGGTCGAGCGCGGCCATTTTGTCGTGGGGTCCATCGATATTCGTCAAAAAGCGAAAGGCTGGCTGACGGAGCTTTCCCGGCTGACCGGGCAGACCACGCATCTGGGGATCCTGGACGGGCGTGAAGGGGTCTATATCGAGAAGATTGAAGGCAAGCTCGCTGCCATCGCCTATTCGCGCATCGGCCGCCGCCTGCCGGTTCACGCCACCGCCATCGGTAAGGTGTTGATTGCCTGGCTGGGCGAGGCCGAGCTGAACACCCTGCTTGAGGGCTATCAGTACACCACCTTTACGCCCGCTACTCTCTCCTCTCGCGAAGCCTTAATGAGCGCCCTGGCGCAGACCCGCGAGCAGGGCTATGCCCTGGATAGCGAAGAGAACGAGCAGGGCGTGCGCTGCGTGGCGGTGCCGGTGTGGAACCATGAATCCCGCGTCATCGCCGCCCTGAGCCTGTCGACCTTGACCTCGCGCGTGGAC
>NZ_QFRV01000147.1:0-4848 GCF_004136805.1 Enterobacter cloacae complex sp. GF14B | reverse complement strand
GTGTGCCCAATTTCTATTGGATGACCCTTGAAGTGGACCAATGAGAATTAAGCTAGAGTAAATCTAGTTTAATTAATTTAAAAACATTTAATAAAAGAAACCAATGAGAATTAAGTCTCCTAGAAGACTATTGGGCAGTCTCCCAAGGGGTCCAATGAGCATTCAGGAGCCCAATGGCTTGCCTGATTCCTATTGGCCAGGAGGCAAAGGGGTCCAATGAGAGTTTAGTTTAATTATTTAATTACCTAAAGCTCTCACAAAAGGGGAAAGGGGGACACATGTCAGAAGGCTATCACTTATGCTGCTTAATAGCCATTGGCTTGACTTGGGGAGGTCCAATGAGGCAAAAGCCAGACCAATTTAGCAAGAAGGGCTCGCCCAAGAGAGAGAGGGGGCTGATTTTTGCAAGGCATTATCACACACACACACACACTCACACAATCTCATGTGTGAAGAAAGAGAAGACTATCTCTTCCCAAGCTTTAATGGAGAGCTCATCACCTACTCCAAGCTTGTGAGATAGAAGCCTACATCAACACTCTCTTGGCATGTGGATGCAAATCCAACCAAGAGCCAAGCTTCAATGCATGCTCATCTCCTCTACCAAGCTAATTACTAAGCTAAGCTATGCTAATATGAGTGATTATGTGAGGAGATGTACATCTTTCTCGTAAGATACTCCTTCTTCCTCTCAATCTACTCTCATACCCTGCTAGCTCTCACCATCTTCGAAGGTGTGTGAGGTCTTGGGTCTGAGAACGGGGATAATTCAAGTTGTGTTTGTTAAGTGTTTTGCTTAGTGCATGAAGCTTTCATCTTCATTGCACTAGCTAGTCTTGAAGGAACACAAAGAATTGTATTGTACAATGTCTCTCTTGATGGGAGAAACCATAATACAAAGCCTTTTGGAGGGGGGACCGGCTCCATGCAAATCCGGTCCTCAACTGTTGTCAATAGCTTAATTTCTCTCTCTTTTGAAAGTATTGTTCATGCTATCTAACTAGGTGTTATGATTTTTGTTGCTCTCTCCACCCAAGCACTCTTGTAATTCTCATTAGGAATCTATTCTAATGAAATGCCCACTATGTTCATGCTAATTTCCGCTACACACAAGTTATTAGGCCATTAAATGTTACATTGGTATCAGAGCACAAGGTTTCTCTTTTCTTGCTCAAGAAGGGAGGTCCTCAAGCTAGCTACAAATGGTTGGTATTATTAATTGCATGTGAGTAAGTAGAATAGGGATTTTTCAGCCTTGCAGTGCGCCTGCCTTTGTGCAGTTAACGGGGCATCACCGTCGAGAGCTATGGTCTTAATAGTGGAGTCCTACGGGGCTTGCCTACGGCTTAACCACTATTGAGCTATTAGAAGCTTGACAGGAGCCGGTGCTGTTTTGGTGTCGAAAGACCCTCTCTTCTATTCCTTGCAATTAATGGTATTCGAGCCGCGGGTACAGTAGCTTGAGTGCTTTTTCTAAAGGGGTAAAGAGGAGTAGCAACTAGGGCTTGAAGTGCCAAAGTACACCTAAAAAGTTTACACCTAAAAGTTGTTAGAATGGCTGACAATATTAAAGAGAGTGAAATTAATGTTGATAACTTTGATTTTGCTCATGAGCAAGCTACTAATGATGCTTCAATGCTTGTTAACTATCTTGTTTCTAGGCTTCAACAAGCCATGGGCAATCCATCTCTCCAAAGTGAAGTGCAACGGCAGCTCCGTGCTCACGGGATTCTCCAAGCTCATCACCATGACGAGAGAACACCTAGGAAGCCTCCTTGTGAGACTACCAAAAGAGGTCTCTCTCCGATTCGGGAAGAAGAAGAGAATCCATATGAAGGGCTCAAGAATTTACTTCTTGATGATGCATCTCCTTCCCAAAGGAGAACTCAAGAGCCTCCACCGAAGGAACGAGAAAGAAGTGAGTCTCCCGCCACCTCGGCGGAGATGGCTCCACGAAGACGGCGGGCTAAACGCTCTCCATCACCACCAAAGCGGAGAAGACCATCACACTCTTCTCCACACCATAATTCAAAGAGGGATGATAAAAAGCAAGAGAAGAAAAAGGCGAGAAAGAGGACACCCTCTTCTCCATCTTCTTCATCCTCTTCCTCTTATGAAAGTGATGGTGAAGACGACGAAGATCAAGACAAGAAAAAGGCGAGAAAGAGGTCACCCTCTTCTCCACCTTCTTCAAATTCTTCACCTTCTGAAGAAAGTGATGGTGCAACCTTTGAACCATCAAAAAGAAGAGGCCATAGGAAATCCTATGCCGCATGGAAGAGGTCGTCCAAGCTGAAGAAGTTCAAAGAGGGAGGGAAGAGCATCTCTTTCCTTACCTATGATGGCACCTTTGGTGCTACGGACAAAGTCTTGGCCTTTATCCAACAATTCGATGCGGCGTTTGGAGATGAGGGCTTCACGGAGTCCTCTAAGCTACGCCATGTAGCTATGCACTTTCAAAAGTCCGCCAGACAATGGTGGTCTAGCCTACGAGCCAACGGTGAAGCTCCACGAACATGGAAAGCTTTAAGAGCTTCCATTATGAAGCAGTTTTTGGCCACCGATGCCAAAGACAAAGTACTCACCGAATGGCGAAGCTTAAAGCTCTCTCCCTATGAATCCATCCACAAATATGTAGACAAGTTTTGGGACCTACAACTCAAAGCCACTGTCTTCAAAAAGTTGGATTTTGGAGAGCAAAAGCAACAATTTTGTGCGGGCTTAACCGAAGAAATGGCGGAGTATGTCAACTCCCAAAGGCCACGTACCATATCGGCGGTAATACACCATACTATGGTGGCCTCTCGAATCAATTTCCAAACGGGGGCTAAAAGAAATAATAAGCCCACGGAAAACAAGGGTTCCAATGAGCCTAAGGGGAAGGACAATGTCCAAAAGTCTCCTAAGGGCAACTCCAACAAAGCTAAAGAGAAGGGAGTTTACAAAGGTAAAAATAAACTCTCTCCTGAAGAGCTTGAGCGTTATCGCAAGGATAACCGGTGTTTCAAGTGCGGCGAACAAGGGCATGCGTACCGCGCTTGTCCCCAAAAGAACAACCGCCAAGATCCTCCTAGAGCTACCTTGGTTGAAATCCAAGAGGAGGAGACTCACCAAACTCACCACAAAGGATCTCCTCTATGCCATGCTTGGGGAAAGGTAAGAGAACATGATGCTTTTATTCTCTTTGACCCTGGTTCTACTCACAATTTTATATCTATAGAGTTGGCCACCAAGCTAGGCATACAAGCCTACGAGATGGGAGATGTCCTACCCGCAGACAGTGCTTTCAAGGGGCAAGAAGCTTCAGTCACTCCCTTAATCGGGAAATTGAGGCTCCATGTCCAAAGCTATGTGGACAAAGAGGACTTCTTTATCTCTCCTCTCAAGCATGAGGATGTAATCCTAGGGGCACCATGGTTTGACCGCCTGGCTGCCGATGTTAAATTTCCTGAAAGGAGAATCTCCTTTAAGTTCAGGGAAAAAGACATGTATATAGATGCTAAGGAAATGGGTAACACCATCCCCATTGTACATACACCAGCTTTCAACAAGTCAATAAAGAGCTCTATTTCCGTGTACATGATTTTTGTTAAAGATTCTCAAAATGAACCTAATGCTTTAGCAAAAGAAAATAAAAGCAACCAAAAGGAATTAGAGTTATCCAATTTTCTCAAGGGGTTTCAAGATGTTTTTATTGACGACATCCCTTGTGAGCTACCTCCTAAACGAGGTAATGATGACCATGCAATTGAACTTCTTCCAGGAAGTTCACCGCCTAATAAACCTCCTTATAGAGTTTCTCAAGCTCAACAAGAGGAGATTATGCGGCAAGTGCATGAGTTAGTTGAGAAGGGCATGGTTAGGCCTAGCTCATCTCCATTTTGCTCACCTGTGCTATTAGTGCAAAAGAAAGACGGCACATATCGTATGTGTGTCGACTATAGAGCACTAAATAGGATCACTATCAAGAATAGGTTTCCCGTTCCACGGGTAGAAGACCTATTTGATAAGCTACAAGGATCGACCTACTTCAGTAGGATTGACCTAAAAAGTGGCTATCATCAAATAAGGATAGTTGATCAAGACATTGTAAAGACCGCATTTCGCACTACGTTTGGTCTTTACGAATACATTGTCATGCCTTTTGGCTTGACCAATGCACCAGCCACATTCAACCGCTTGATGGAGAAGCTATTCAGGCCTCACCGAACCTTTACTGGAGTGTTCTTTGATGATATTATCATCTACTCTAATTCATTAGACGAACACAAGCAACACCTCCAGGTAATATTTCAAGTTTTAAGAGAGAATAAACTTTATGTTAATCGAAAGAAAAGTGAATTTTTCTTACAAGAGATTCAATATTTAGGTCACATTATCTCTCAAGATGGCATCCAAATGGATCCATCAAAGTTAGAGGTAATAAAAGGATGGCCTAAACCAAGGAATCTTCATGAACTAAGAAGCTTTATTGGTATGTGTGCATACTATAGACGCTTCATAGAAAAGTTCTCACAAATAGCAGGACCATTACATGACTTAACAAAGAAAAACGTTAAGTATTCATGGACTGCTAAGGAGAAAAATGCTTTTGACAAGCTCAAAGAGAAGCTTACCTCCCAACCAGTCCTTATGCTTCCGGATCTCTCAAAGCCATTTGAGGTCCAATGTGATGCTTGTGGTGATTGCCTTGGAGCAGTCTTGCTTCAAGAAGGGCATGCCATAGCATATGAGAGCCGAAGGCTCAATACGGATGAACGGGTCCTGGGCATTTATTAGAAAGAGCTTTTAGCTATTCTACATGCCATAGACACATGGAAGCACTACCTATTGGGGACTCCATTTATT
>NZ_QFRV01000146.1:0-4869 GCF_004136805.1 Enterobacter cloacae complex sp. GF14B | reverse complement strand
CGGAGGACGAGCTGTGCGGCGTGGCGCCGGGGCGCGTGCTGCCGGTTTCCGAGAAGTGGCACCCGCTGCTTATCGAGGCGCTGACCAGCATTCCTGCGCTGGAGGCGGGTGATTCGGTGTGGTGGCACTGCGATGTGATCCACTCCGTCGCGCCGGTGGATAATCAGCAGGGCTGGGGCAACGTGATGTATATCCCCGCCGCACCGATGTGCGAGAAAAACCTCGCCTACGCGAAGAAGGTCAAGGAAGCGCTGGAAACCGGCGCGTCGCCGGGAGACTTCCCGCGCGAGGATTATGAAAAAACCTGGCAGGACCGCTTTACCGTGAACGATCTCAACATCCACGGCAAACGCGCGCTGGGCATGGTCTAGCTGTCGTACAGCCCTTCCCGCTCCACGGCGGTGCGTCGTTTTCCCTGACGTATCCGCCGTACCGACTCCCGCACGGTCAGCGTGCCGTTCAGCAGCAATGTGCCTACCGGCGCGTCCGGGCGCATGAGCCGCTGCTGGAGCATGTGTACCGCTTCCGTTCCCAGCTCATCGCGGGGAACATGCACGGCCGTTAATGGAACATCCTGAATCGCCGCCAGGTTAAAGCCGTCGATGCTCATCACCGAGACGTCCTGCGGCACGCGCAGGCCGTGGTTTTTTAAGGCGCTGATGGTGCCCGCCGCCATAAAGTCGCCGCCAACCAGGAATGCCGTCGGCAGGTCTTTTCCCTGCTGCTGATTTAGCCAATCGCTCACCAGCTGCTCCGTCTCTCTGGCGCTGAAGCTTGGCACCACCAGCAGATCGCGCTTGTCGTTGAACGCCAGGTTGTGGGACTGCCACGCGTCGCGAATCCCCGACAGGCGCAGCTCCATGGTGTAGCGACGTAGGCACAGCACGTTCATCACCTCGCGGTGCCCCATCTCGAACAGGTACTCCGCCGCCCGCTCGCCGATGGCGCGGTGATCCGGCGCAACGGCAGGCAGACGCATGTGCCGGTCGCGGCAGTTAATCAGCATGCAGGGTTTGCCCACGTCCACCGCCAGATCGTGGATATGCGGATCGTCAATACCAAGAAGAATGGCCGCCTGCGTGTCCGGCTCGTTCATCCGCGCCAGAAACAGCTGGGCGTCGCTGTCGTTCTCCTCCAGCGCGCAGTAGCGCAACCGGACCTCGTGGGAGGCAAGTGCTTTGCTCACGCTCTGGATCACGCGGTAGTAAAAGATGTCGGACCGCTCGTCGAAAGCGCGCTGCGGGGCAAAAACCACCAGGCTGTTAAGCAGCAGACGCCCTGCCGCCATGCCGTCCATTACCCCCAGCTCGCGCGCGCACGCCAGCACCTTTGCACGCGCTTTTTCGCTGGTATTCGCTTTCCCCGCCAGCACCCGCGAAACGGTGCTGATGGAGAGCTGCGTACGGGCCGCGATTTCGGTGATTTTTAGCCTTTTGTCCATTTTGTGATCTGGCTCCATTTGCGAAATGAAAAAATTTTCATAGCGTGTGTGTCAGGCAATAACTGACGTGAATGCCATCATGCCAGAGTGTTTTCGTCGGTTATGAGAAATTTTGCACAAAATCCACTTTTGCCCACTCATTTTCTTCCTTAAGGTGAACTTGTCACACAGCTTCCATACTAGTTGTATAGCAACTTAAGCATTATAAGCGGATTGAAATCAAAGGCATAAAAATCTGTGTGACACCTGAACCTCCGTCCCCTTACCGTCCGTCTTGTGGAGAGTAAAATGAGTCAGGACATCAATAACACCATTGCGACAAGCAAAACCCGTCGCGTCATCAAGAACCTGCGCTGGTACGTGCTGGTGCTGTTTTTGCTGGGCGTCACCGTTAACTACATCACCCGAAATTCCTTAGGTATTCTCGCTCCGGAGCTGAAAGAGAGCCTCGGGATCACCACCGAGCAATACTCCTGGATCGTCGGCGCGTTTCAGATCGCCTATACCATTTTCCAGCCCCTGTGCGGCTGGCTGATTGACGTCATTGGCCTGAAGATTGGCTTTATGGTCTGCGCCGGGATCTGGGCGCTGATGTGTATTTTCCACGCGGGCGCCGGAAGCTGGCTGCACCTGGCCATACTGCGCTTCTTTATGGGGGCTTCAGAGGCCGCCGCCACCCCGGCGAACGCCAAAACCATCGGTGAATGGTTCCCGAAATCAGAGCGTCCCGTTGCTGCTGGCTGGGCGGGCGTGGGCTTCTCCATCGGCGCGATGCTGGCTCCGCCTATCATCTACTTTGCTCACGCCTCGTTCGGCTGGCAGGGGGCGTTCATGTTTACCGGCGTGCTAGCGCTGCTGTGGGTGATCCTCTGGTGGGCGTTCTACCACAACCCCGAGCAGCACCCGAACCTGAGCAAGGACGAGCTGGCGTTTATCAAGCAGGATAACGAACCAGCGCCGGTCAAATTGCCCTTCCTGACCGCGCTGAAAACCGTTTCAAAAAACAAACGTTTCTACGGTATCGCCATTCCGGCCTTTATGGCAGAACCCGCCTGGGCGGTGCTGAGCTTCTGGGTGCCGCTGTACCTCGCCAAAGAGCACGGCATGGACCTGAAGCAGATTGCGATGTTTGCCTGGCTGCCGTTCCTCGCCGCCGACCTCGGCAGCGTGGCGAGCGGCTACCTGACGCGTCTGTACACCCGCCTGTTCGGCTGCTCCCGCGTGAACTCGGTGGTGGCCAGCTCCGTCACAGGCGCGTTTCTGATGATTTCACTGGCGGTCGTCGCCGTAACCCGCGACCCGTATATCACCATCGTGCTGATCTCCATCGGCGGCTTCGGGCACCAGATTATCTCCTGCATGCTGAGCGCGCTGGTGGTGGAGTCCTTCGATAAGGGCCAAATGGCGACCGTCAACGGCATGCGCGGCTCGGCGGCGTGGATCGCCAGCTTCCTGTTCTCGCTGTTAATCGGGGTGACCGCCGACAAAATCGGCTTTAACCCGCTCTTTATCGCCATGGGGTTCTTTGACCTGATTGGCGCTCTCTTCCTGGTAGCATTTATTGCTGAACGTCGCGCGAAGCGCGCCTGATAGTGGATGTATTGCATATGAAAACCCTGAAAAACTGGACCCTTGATACGCAGTCGGCAAACCATCTGGAACTGCTGGTCGATAGCCAGCACTGCCTGTGCCTGTATGTGCTGGAAGAGAACCTGTTCCGCGTGCTGATCAAACGCAAGGGCGAGCTGGCGCTTGACCGCACCTGGAGCATCGCACCGGAAAAAGACGTGCCGTGGGAAGGTCGCCGTCGTGACGATATCAGCGGCTTCTCCTGCCCCGCCTGGACGCTGACGCAGCAGGACGATACGTTAACCGTGGCAACCGAGCAGCTGCGCGTCACCGTCCACCAGCCGCTGTGGCTGGAGTGGCACTACCGCAATGAGGCGGGCGAATGGCAGCCGCTGGTCAACGACCGCCCCACCAGCGCCTACCTGCTGAACGCCCACGGTGACGGCGTGGCGCACTACCTCAGCCGCCGCAAGGACGAGCGTTTCTACGGCCTGGGCGAGAAAGCGGGCGATCTGCAGCGCAACGGTAAACGCTACGAGATGCGCAACCTCGACGCCATGGGCTACAACGCCGCCAGCACCGACCCGCTCTACAAGCACATTCCGTTCACCCTTACTCGCCGCGACGACGTGAGCTACGGCCTGTTCTACGACAACCTGAGCAGCTGCTGGCTGGATCTGGGTAACGAGATCGATAACTACCACACCGCCTATCGCCGCTGGCAGGCGGAAGCGGGCGATATCGACTACTACATCTTTACCGGCAGGCGCGTGCTGGACGTCACCAAAGCCTTCGTGCGCCTGACGGGGAAAGCGCTGTTCGGACCGAAATGGAGCCTGGGCTACAGCGGCTCGACCATGCACTACACCGACGCGCCGGACGCGCAAAACCAGCTGATGAACTTCATTCGCCTGTGCGAGGAGCATGCCATTCCGTGCGACTCGTTCCAGCTCTCCTCCGGCTATACCTCGATTAACGGCAAGCGCTACGTTTTTAACTGGAACTACGACAAAGTGCCGCAGCCAAAGGTGATGAGCCAGGCGTTCCACGACGCGGGGCTGCGGCTTGCGGCCAACATCAAGCCGTGTCTGTTGCAGGATCATCCCCGCTACGGCGAAGTGGCGGAACGTGGCCTGTTCATTCGCGATTCAGAAACCGATGCGCCTGAACGTTCCAGCTTCTGGGATGACGAAGGATCGCATCTCGACTTCACCAACCCGCAGACGGTGCAGTGGTGGCAGAACGGCGTGACCACGCAGCTGCTGGAGATGGGCATCGACTCCACCTGGAACGACAACAACGAGTATGAAGTGTGGGACGGGGAAGCGCGCTGCTATGGCTTCGGCAAGGAGATAGCCATCAAGCATATTCGCCCGGTGATGCCGCTGCTGATGATGCGCGCCTCGCTGGAAGCGCAGCAGCGCTTTGCGCCGGAAAAGCGTCCGTATCTGATCTCCCGCTCCGGCTGCGCCGGGATGCAGCGCTACGTCCAGACCTGGAGCGGCGACAACCGCACCAACTGGGACACCCTGCGCTATAACATCCGCATGGGGCTGGGCATGAGCCTGTCCGGGCTGTTCAACGTCGGGCACGACGTCGGCGGTTTCTCCGGCGACAAGCCGGACGCCGAGCTGTTCGTGCGCTGGGTGCAGAACGGCGTGATGCACCCGCGCTTTACCATTCACTCGTGGAACGATGACCACACGGTGAACGAGCCGTGGATGTATCCGGGCGTCACGCCTGCCATCCGCGGCGCGATTGAGCTGCGCTACCGCCTGCTGCCGTATCTTTACACCCTGCTCTGGCAGGCGCACGCCGACGACGAACCGATGCTGCGCCCGACCTTCCTCGACCACGAG
>NZ_QFRV01000143.1:0-4880 GCF_004136805.1 Enterobacter cloacae complex sp. GF14B | reverse complement strand
TTGCTTCACTCTCACCACCTCACACTCACCTTGTTGCATCAACTTCACACTATGAAATGTGTGTAGAAATGGCCTCCTTTTATAGGCCAAAAGGGCTGCCCTCTCTTATGAGAGACAGCCATGTGTAGCCGCCCTTGTGCGAATAAGTCCAAATCGGACCCTCCAATCCGCCCATGTGTGGCCGCCCTTGAGAAGACAAGTCCGCTTTTGAATTCGGCCACCGGCCACCGGCCATTGACTTCCGACCACCGGCCACCGGCCATTGGCCAACCGACCGGTTGTTTTCCGACCACTTTCCGGCCGCCGTCCGGCCATAATATTCCGGCGAAAAGGAATATTCTGGCAAAAAAAAGGCCTCTAAACCCCTGATTCTTGTCCGTGAAAATTTTGGTTTCCGGTGAGTGATTTTCCTTCACGCACGATGGCTTCTCCTCATAATGGGGGCCTTACAAATGTGCGCTTTTACCACAGAAAATTACAAGGGTAAATCAGGCTCCATACTTAACAATCTCCCACTTGGAGACTGATCTCCAAACCAAACCTGTGACTGCTTTCCATTCTGGCTTCTTATCCTTGAATGCCGATTGAAGATGAGCAAAAGCTCAACTTCTCCTTGTTGACCACCTTTGTAAACATGTCTGCAGGATTTTCACTTGTATGCACCTTTCCTAGCTTTAGTTGTCCCTCTTCCAAAAGAGTGCGTATGAAGTGATATCTCACCTCAATGTGCTTTGTCCTTGAATGAAAGGCTGAGTTCTTCGCAAGATGGATAGCGCTTTGGCTATCACTGTACAAGACACAATTGTCTTGTTTGAATCCAAGCTCTTCTAAGAATCTGTGAAGCCACATAATTTCTTTGCTTGCCTCCGTCATTGCTACATACTCTGCTTCCGTGGTAGAAAGTGAAACCACTTTCTGCAGCTTTGAAGCGCAGCTTACTGCTGTGCCTCCAACTGTGAACACATAGCCAGTAGTGCTCCTTCGAGTATCTTTATCACCTGCCATATCTGCATCAGCATACCCTTCTAGAAAAATATCAGTTCCTCCAAAATACAAAGCATTTGTTGTTGTCCCTTTTAGATACCTAAGTATCCACTTCACAGCTTGCCAATGCTCTTTACCTGGGTTGTCCATGAACCTACTCACAACTCCCACTGCATGTGCAATGTCTGGCCTTGTCCAGACCATAGCATACATTAGAGAACCTACCGCTGCAGCATATGGAACTTTAGACATATAGGCTATCTCCTCTTGTGTCTTTGGACACATATCCTTCGTTAGTTTAAAATGACCAGCCAAAGGTGTAGAAACTGGTTTTGCATTTTGCATTGCAAACCTTTCTAGTACCTTCTTGATGTAATCTTCTTGAGATAGCTTTATTGTCTTCTTCGTCCTGTCCCTTGATATTTTCATACCAAGTATCCTCTTTGCAGCACCTAAATCTTTCATTGAAAAATATTTGGACAGCTCCTCTTTTAGGTCTTTGATGTCCTGCATGTTAGCACTTGCAATCAACATGTCATCAACATACAACATTAGGATGATGAATTTCCCATCTCCCAAATTCTCCGTGTAGACGAAGTGATCCGAGTTGCATCTTGTGAATCCATGATCCAACATCCATCGATCAAACTTCAAGTACCATTGTCTTGATGCTTGCTTTAAACCATACAAGCTCTTCTTTAATCTGCAAACCATTTTCTCCTTACCTTTTACTTCATACCCCTTTGGTTGAAGCATGTAGATTTCCTCCTCTAAGTCACCGTGAGGGAATGCCGTATTTACATCCATTTGCTCGAGATTTAGATCATGAGCAGCCACAAGGCTTAAGACAAGCCTAATTGAGTTCATTTTTACAACAGGAGAAAATATTTCATTGAAGTCAATACCTTTCTTTTGAGAAAAACCTTTTACCACAAGCCTAGACTTGTACCTTTTCTTCCCACCTTCTTCTTCCTTTAGCTTGTACACCCATTTGTTTTGAAGTGCCCGCTTACCTTTAGGCAACTCAACCAACTCCCATGTTTGGTTGCGATGTAGTGAGTCCATCTCCACTTGCATGCTCTTCGTCCATTCTTCTTTGGATTCATGTTGCATAGCTTCTTCATATGATTCCGGCTCTCCAGAATCTGAGATCAAGAGATGGTTGAAGGAAGGAACAAACCTTTCTGGAGGTCTACTTGCTCTTGTAGATCTTCGGGGAATAGGTTGAGGCTCCTCATTTGGTTGACGTTGTTGCACATTGTCACCGTTTGCAGTCCTTGAGTCTTCACCGTCCTCAAGCTCCATGTACTCATCACCTGTTTCTTTTGTTTGTTTTCTTTCCAAGTAATCTTTGTACATATTTTGTTCGTTAAAAATTACATCCCTACTCCTTAAGATTTTACCATCTTCAGGATTCCATAGGCGATACCCAAAGTCACCTTCTCCATAGCCAATGAAGAAACACTTTTTGGACTTTGCATCTAGCTTTGATCTTAGGCTTCTATCTATGTGCATGAAAGCCTCACACCCAAACACTTTGAGAAATGCATAATTCACCGGTTTACCTGTCCATGCCTCTTCTGGAACTCCCCCATCCAATTCCGTTGAGGGTGACCGATTGATTAAGTACACAGACGTACTTACAGCTTCCGCCCAAATCTCAAGCGGTAGGCCTGCATGTAGCCGCATGCTTCGTGCTCGTTCCATGATTGTCCTGTTCATCCTTTCCGAAATACCATTTTGCTGAGGTGTCCTTGGGGTTGTCCTTTGCCTCCGAATGCCATTGCTAGCACAAAAGATTTCAAAAGCTTGGCTGCAATATTCGCCTCCATTGTCAGATCTGAGGCATTTAACCTTGGTACCTGTTTCATTCTCCACAAAGGCTTTCCACCTTTGAAATATGGAAAATACATCGGATTTATTCTTCATGACATAAACCCATGTTTTTCTAGTCGCATCGTCTATGAATGTTACATAGTACAATGAGCCACCAAGTGATGGTGTACTTGCAGGACCCCAAACATCAGAATGAACCAACTCAAGTTTTTTATTTTTTCTTTCATTTCCTGATTTTTGAAATTTTACCCTCTTTTGTTTACCATAAACACAATCTTCACAGAACTCTAAGTCCACTTCTTTCAAACCTGGTAGAAGCTTCTTTGTTTGAAGGATTTGCATTCCTTTGGCACTCATATGCCCAAGTCGATAGTGCCACACCGCACTATCAACTTCTGTAGTTGCTGCACAAGCTGAAGGTTGTGTGCTAACAGTACACAAGTAAAGTGTACCGACCTTTTCTCCCTTGGCAACCACCAAAGATCCCTTTGAGATCTTCCACCGTTTGTTTCCGAATGCAATGTTGTGACCTTCATCGTCCAATTGTCCTGTAGAGATCAAATTTTTGCGAAGAGAAGGAACATGCCTAACATCTTTAAGCTTCCATTCATTTCCGTTAGCAGTTTTGACAGAAACTGTACCTTTGCCGACAATCTCACAAGCTTCATCATCTCCCAAGTATACATACCCAAAATTACCTTTGGTGTAGTCTTGGAAATGTTGCTTGTGTGGTGTCGCATGGAATGAAGCCCCGGAATCTACTATCCAGGAATTAGACACATTGTCTAATGAGAGAATTAGAGCATCTTGCTCTACTTTACCTGCCACATTGGCCTCCGATGTTGGCTTGTTGTCTTGAGACTCTGTCTCCTTCTTCTTCTTGGACCAGCAATCCTTCTTGACGTGGCCCTTCTTGCCGCAGTTCCAACATTCAAGAACTGACTTTGTGCGTGACTTGCTCCGCCTTGAGCGATCACGACCCTTTTGGTTTTTGAACCTCTCCTTAAGCCTTCCTCTTGTTTCCACTGATAGTGCAGCACTTGATGATTCTCTTGTGCTTCTCCTTTGCATTTCCTCGCTTAGGAGAACACCCACAACATCATCAAACTTAAGAGTATTTGTGCGAGAGATAGAATTACTTACAGCCATCACAAGGCTGTCCCAACTATCCGATAGAGATGATAGTATAAGGAGAGTTCACATCAAAATGTATTTTCAACGATCGAAGTTGACTTATATTGGTGTTAAAGTCATTTAGGTGTTCTGCAAAACTGAACCATTCTCTGCAATCTTTAGATTGAACAAAAGCTTCATGAGAAATACCTTATTGGATGCTGATAGTTTCTCGTAGAAGTCGTCAAGTGACTTCATCAATTCCTCCGTGGTCTTCATCTCTGAAACATTGAAGGCCATCGTTGACACCAAGCTTAACCGGATTGTTCCCAATGCCTTTTGATCAAGGATAATCCATGCTTCATCTACCATTGTTGCAGGCTTCTTCGCAAGACCGCCTAGTGGCAAATAGAGGTCCTTCTGGTAGAGATAGTCTTCAATCTGCATCTTCCAATGTTGGTAGTTTTTTCCGTTGAACTTCTCAATCTTGAGCTTCCCTTCCTCCGCCATAACTCCCACTCAATTCAAGGAATCCTTTCCTTGAGATAATTTAGCTACGAGCAAACCTTGCTCTGATACCAGTTGTTAGGAAATAAGACGTAGCTAAATAGATTTTTGAGTAGATTACTTAATGGAGAGAGATAGATTTCACACACAAGAGATTATAGAGTAGAGAGAGAGAGAGAGAGAGAGTACACACGATATACGTGGTTCACCCAATGTGGGCTACGTCCATGGGAAAGCAGCCACTCAATGGCTTTAGCACTTCAAAAGAAGAAGTAGTTCACAAAGGGATTAAACCCTTGATAGAGCTCCCGCTTTGCTTCACTCTCACCACCTCACACTCACCTTGTTGCATCAACTTCACACTATGAAATGTGTGTAGAAATGGCCTCCTTTTATAGGCCAAAAGGGCTGCCCTCTCTTATGAGAGACAGCCATGTGTA
>NZ_QFRV01000013.1:0-82069 GCF_004136805.1 Enterobacter cloacae complex sp. GF14B | reverse complement strand
AAACCGAGCCGGACGCACGGGTACGTGCCGCCGCCGCTGAGAGCCTGGACCGTATTCAGCACCGGCTGATGTGGGGCGAACTGCTGGGGCAGGCCTTCATGGGCCTGTCGTTGGGATCGGTACTCTTGCTGGCCGCGCTCGGGCTGGCTATCACCTATGGTCTGCTGGGGGTGATTAACATGGCCCACGGCGAAATGCTGATGCTCGGGGCGTATGCCACCTGGATGGTGCAGCAGGTTATGGCGCAGTGGATGCCTCAGTGGCTGGCGCTCTATCCGGTGGTGGCGCTGCCGGTGGCGTTTTGCCTGACGGCAGGTATCGGGATGGTGCTGGAGCGCACGGTGATCCGCCATCTGTATGGCCGCCCGCTGGAAACCCTGCTCGCCACCTGGGGGATCAGCCTGATGCTTATCCAGCTGGTGCGCATGACCTTTGGCGCCCAGAACCTTGAGGTCGCTAACCCGGCCTGGCTGTCCGGCGGGGTGCAGGTTTTCGCCAACCTGACGCTGCCGTGGAACCGTATTGTGGTGCTCGGGTTTGTGCTGATGGTGCTGTTCTTCACCTGGCTGATTCTGAACAAAACGCGTCTGGGTCTGAACGTGCGGGCGGTGACGCAAAACCGCAGCATGGCGGCCTGCTGCGGCGTTCCCACCGGACGGGTAGATATGCTGGCGTTTGGCCTCGGGTCCGGCATTGCCGGGTTGGGCGGCGTGGCGTTATCCCAGTTGGGGAACGTGGGACCGGAGCTGGGCCAGGGTTACATCATCGATTCATTCCTGGTGGTGGTGCTCGGCGGCGTCGGCCAGCTGGCCGGTAGCGTCGCGGCGGCCTTTGGTCTGGGGATCTTCAATAAAATTCTTGAACCGCAGATGGGCGCCGTGCTGGGCAAGATACTGATTCTGGTGGCGATCATTCTGTTTATCCAGAAACGTCCGCAGGGGTTATTCGCACTTAAAGGGAGGGTGACAGACTGATGAGCCAGCCATTGACCTTAACACTGGCGCGCAGGGCACCGCGCATCACGCAAATCTTCGGCAGTCTGCTGGTTGCGGCGCTGCTGGTGCTGCCTTTTCTCGCGCTGTTACCCGCAACGCATCCGCTGGCCGTTTCTACGTGGATGTTGACGCTCATCGGCAAGATCCTCTGCTACGCAGTTGTCGCCGTGGCCCTCGATCTGGTCTGGGGCTATGCCGGTATGCTCTCGCTGGGGCACGGCATATTCTTCGCCCTGGGCGGCTATGCGATGGGCATGTACCTGATGCGCCAGGCGGCCGGGGACGGGCTGCCCGCGTTTATGTCGTTTCTCTCGTGGAGCGAACTGCCCTGGTTCTGGTGGGGAACGCAGCATTTTGCCTGGGCTCTGGTGTTAATTGTGACGATTCCCGGCCTGCTGGCGCTGGTCTTCGGCTGGTTTGCTTTCCGCTCGAAGATCAAAGGGGTCTATTTCTCCATCATGACCCAGGCGCTGACCTATGCGGGCATGCTGCTGTTCTTTCGCAACGAAACCGGCTTTGGCGGCAATAACGGCTTTACCGGCTTTACCACGCTGCTCGGGTTTTCCGTCACGGCGACTACCACGCGGATCGCGCTGTTTCTCGCAACGGTCATGCTGCTGCTGCTGGCCCTGGGCACAGGCTACGCGCTGGCGAAGAGTAAATTTGGCCGCATTTTAACGGCGGTGCGCGATGCGGAAAACCGTCTGACGTTCTGCGGCTACGATCCGCGCGGTTTCAAGCTGCTGGTCTGGACGCTTTCCGCCGTGCTGTGTGGCCTGGCGGGGGCGCTGTACGTTCCGCAGGTGGGTATTATCAACCCGGGTGAAATGTCGCCGACCAACTCGATTGAAGCGGCCATCTGGGTGGCGCTGGGCGGTCGCGGCACGCTGGTGGGCCCGGTGATGGGCGCGGCGCTGGTCAACGGTGCGAAGAGCTTTTTCACCGTGGCGATGCCGGAGTACTGGCAGCTGTTTCTGGGGCTGATTTTCATCGCCGTGACGCTGTTTTTACCACGCGGCGTGTTCGGTCTGTTTCGTAAGGGAGAGAATTAATGCAGCCCTCTGAAGGACTCTTTACTCGCCAGCTACCGGGCGATCGTTACCGTGAGCAGACCGATCCGGTGTTGCAGCTCGAGGCCATTAACGTCAGTTTCGACGGTTTTCAGGCGTTGACCGATCTTTCGCTGAATATCGGCGTCGGAGAATTGCGCTGCATCATTGGCCCTAACGGCGCCGGTAAAACCACGCTGATGGACGTGATCACCGGCAAAACCCGGCCAAAAAGCGGGAAAGCTATTT
Organism: Enterobacter cloacae complex sp. GF14B; assembly: GCF_004136805.1. Lineage (NCBI taxonomy): Bacteria > Pseudomonadati > Pseudomonadota > Gammaproteobacteria > Enterobacterales > Enterobacteriaceae > Enterobacter > Enterobacter cloacae complex sp. GF14B. The sequence goes on along the minus strand of NZ_QFRV01000013.1, from coordinate 79,776 downwards.
ACGATCAGTCCATCGATCTGACAGCCCTGGAACCGGCGGCCATCGCCCGTCAGGGCATTGGCCGTAAGTTCCAGAAGCCGACCGTGTTTGAAGCGCTGACCGTAGGGGAAAACCTCGAAATCGCCATGAAAGCCGACAGGTCCGTCTGGGCGAGCCTGCGGGCCACGCTCAGCGGCGAGCAGCGCGACCGCATTGACGAGATGCTGGTTTTGCTGCGGCTTGGCAGTGAGCGCGATCGCCGTGCCGGACTGCTTTCCCACGGACAGAAGCAGTTTCTGGAGATCGGCATGCTGCTGGTGCAGGACCCGCACCTGTTGCTGCTGGACGAACCCGCCGCCGGTATGACCGACGCAGAGACGGAATACACAGCCGAGCTGTTCCGAACCCTGGCAGGCAAGCATTCGCTGATGGTGGTTGAGCACGATATGGGCTTCGTCGAGACCATCGCCGACCACGTCACGGTGCTGCATCAGGGGCGGGTACTGGCGGAAGGTTCGCTTCGCGAGGTACAGGCCAATGAACAGGTAATTGACGTCTATCTGGGACGTTAAGGAGAGGGGATGTTACAGGTTTGCGAACTGAATCAGTACTACGGCGGAAGTCATATTCTGCGCGGGGTGAGCTTTGAGGCGGTCGTCGGGGAAGTTACCTGCCTGCTGGGGCGCAACGGGGTGGGCAAAACCACGCTGCTGAGGTGCCTGATGGGGCTGATCCCGGTGAAAGCCGGGGAGGTCGTCTGGCAGGGAAAGACCATCACTCACAGTAAACCGCACCAGCGAGTGCAGTCCGGCGTGGCGTATGTTCCGCAGGGGCGGGAGATTTTTCCGCGTCTGACCGTAGAAGAAAACCTGCTGATGGGGCTGTCGCGCTTCTCCGCGGGAAACGCCAGGAGCGTACCGGAGGAGATTTGGCAGCTTTTCCCGGTGCTGAAGGAGATGAAGCACCGACGCGGAGGCGATCTTTCCGGTGGTCAGCAGCAGCAGCTGGCGATTGGTCGCGCGCTGGCGAGCCGTCCACGGTTACTGATTCTGGATGAACCCACGGAAGGGATTCAGCCGTCGGTGATCAAAGAGATTGGGCAGGTGATCCGCAGCCTGGCGAACCGGGGGGATATGGCGATCCTGCTGGTGGAGCAGTTTTATGATTTTGCGGCAGAGCTGGCCGACAGCTATCTGGTGATGTCGCGCGGCAGCATCGTCCAGCAGGGGCGCGGGGAGAATATGGAGCGGGAGGGCGTTCGCGGGCTGGTTGCGATCTGAAATGTTATAATATAACATCCCTATTCTTATAAAACGGAATGAGGATTTTGCTGTGGCTGCACAACCTGGAAAAATTGCGCTGACTTTGGGAACGCTGCTGGTAAGCGGCTCGCTTTTTGCCCATTCGCACGGTCATCAGATGACGGAGGCGGAACAGAAGGCGGCAAACGGCGTCTTTGAGGATAAAGACGTCAGGGACAGGAAGCTGTCTGACTGGGACGGAACATGGCAGTCTGTTTACCCGTTCCTGCTTGATGGTTCGCTGGATCCGGTTTTCGAAAAGAAAGCGCAGAAGGGAGAAAAATCTGCTGCCGAGGTGAAGGCCTACTACCGCAAGGGTTACGCGACGGACGTGGACGCCATCGGCATTGAAAACAACGTGATGGAATTCCACCGAGGCAAAACGGTGAGCAGCTGCCGCTACGACTACAGCGGCTACAAAATTCTGACCTATGCGTCGGGGAAAAAAGGTGTGCGCTACCTGTTTGAGTGCAAGGATAACGCGAGCGAGGCGCCTAAGTTTGTGCAGTTCAGCGACCATATCATCGGGCCGAAAGCCTCTTCACACTTCCATATCTTTATGGGCAACACCTCCCACGAGGCGCTGCTGAAAGAGATGGATAACTGGCCGACCTACTACCCGAATGAGATGTACAAAGAGCAGGTGGTGGAGGAGATGTTGCACCACTAAGGTGTTGGTTTTGCCGGGGGACGGCTTCGCCTTACCCGGCCTGGGATTAGGGTTTTCCAGGTCGGGTAAGCGCAGCGCTACTCGACACGCTATCTTCACTTTTCACGCGCATCCCGCGCAATATCATCAGCCAGGCCGCAATGATGGCGGCCATCATAATGATAAATAATGACCAGTGCGGCAGATGGGTCAGGATGAGCCCGGTGATCATTGGGTTCGCCGCCGCGCCCAGCCAGCCCAGCGCTTGTGCGGAGAAGTAGCTCGCCTTCATGCCCGGCGGGGCGATATTGTCGATCAGCATGTATTCACCCGGTGCATAAATAACCTCACCCAGGGTGAAAATCGCTGCCGCGATCCCCCAGTAAATGAGGTTCTCGCCGGAAAGCATAAACCCCCCCAGCCCGAGGATGAAAAAAAGCGTCGCGGCGGTCATTAGCGGACGGATATTGCTGGCGGTGATCTTCCGTCCAAGCGCATATTGCAGGGTGACGACCACCGCCGCGTTGACGGGCAGCACAACGGCCACCACCTTTTCTGCGAAATCACTGTCCGCATGTGCAGCGAGGACATACTGGGAAATGCAGGTGGCGAACGATCCACCCACATACGACGCCAGCAGCCCGGAAAGCGTGTACCAGAACAGCGCCCGGTCTTTCAGCAGCACCGAGGGTTGCCATGGCATTTTCTCCTCAGGGCTGTCCGAGGCTATGCTTTTCTGCACAAAGAAATGGATAAACCCGAGCGGCAGTGCGGCGCAGAAGGCCGCCAGCCAGAACGGCAGTTGCAGGCTGTACATTACAAGCAGGGTGCCGATCGGCGGCCCGATCGTCCAGCCGATGTTCAGGAAACTGTAGTTGAGTGAGAAAACGCGCGCCTTTTCGCTGGAGGTCAGCACGTCGGCAAACCATGCTTTCAGCACCGTTGAGAAGACGGAATAGGCGCAGTTAATCAGGGCAAAGAACAGCACTACCAGCGTCACGTTATTCACCAGCGGAATGGCCACAAACCCGGCGATAAAGGCGACGATGGCGATCAGCATATAGCGTTTTTTGTCGAATTTATCCGCCAGGATGCCAAACCCCAGGCTAAACACCACGCCAATGGTCAACGCCACGGTAAGGGCATAGCCAATATTCTCCACGCTCATATCGTACACGCGTGTGAGATATATGGTCATAAAGGGCAGCGTTGCCCCGCGGCCAATTGTTAATAACAATGACGATGCCAGCAGCGCTGCGGTTGAGCGCCTGATTGATGGTTTCATTTTCCTGCCCGACAAATGCTTATGCTTTTTTTGTTGTGTTATTACAGGATTATCATGGGATCGGCAGCTTGTATAGCACCCAATTTATCCGCAAGTGCTTCTCTTCAGTACCAGAATTAATGATCTTCTCGCGGGGCTATTTTTTCTGTTACCTTGAAGTGTTTACAAAATTTTAATATTTCAGGGGCGGAAAATGACGCGGAAAGACGGGCTGTTAGCGTTGCTGGTTGTCGTGGTGTGGGGACTCAATTTTGTGGTCATCAAAATGGGGTTGCACAACATGCCTCCACTGATGCTGGCGGGTCTGCGCTTCCTGCTGGTGGCGTTTCCGGCGCTGCTGTTCCTCGCCCGCCCGAAAATTCCCCTCAAGCTGCTGCTGGGCTACGGCCTCACCATCAGCTTTGGTCAGTTTGCGTTTCTTTTTTGCGCTATTAAATTCGGTATGCCTGCGGGCCTGGCTTCGCTGGTGCTTCAGGTGCAGGCGTTCTTTACCATCATTCTCGGCGCGTTTGTCTTTGGCGAACGCTTGCAGGGCAAGCAGCTGGCGGGCATTAGCCTTGCGGTCTTTGGCGTGCTGGTGCTGATTGAAGGCAGCCTCAACGGTCAGCATGTCGCGCTGCTGGGCTTTATGCTCACCCTGGCGGCGGGGCTGAGCTGGGCGTGCGGCAATATCTTTAACAAGCTGATAATGCAGCACGAGGCGCGTCCGGCGGTCTTATCGCTGGTGGTCTGGAGCGCGTTGATCCCCATCGTACCGTTTATGGCCGCGTCATTTATTCTGGAGGGGCCGCAGGCGATGCTGAAAAGCCTGGTGGAGATCGACCTGACGACTATTTTGTCGCTGATCTACCTGGCGTTCGTTGCCTCAATCATTGGCTATGGTATCTGGGGATCGCTGCTCGGACGCTATGAAACCTGGCGCGTGGCGCCGTTATCGCTGCTGGTACCGGTGGTCGGGCTTGCCAGCGCCGCACTGTTGCTGGATGAAACGCTCAGCGTGCTGCAACTGTGTGGCGCAGGGCTGATTATGGCCGGGCTGTATATCAACGTCTTTGGCTTGCGGGTGCGTCGGGCGACGCGGGTGCAGAGTTAAGGCAGAAAAAAGCCCCGCATTAGCGGGGCAAAAACGAATTACAGGTCGTGGTTGTAATACGGCACGCCTAATTCGTCGGATTTGTCGCTGCCAGCGCCCATGTGATTGAAGTCCCAGGGCGACTGGTTTTGCGTGGACGGCATAATCATGGTGTCACGATTATTTTGCTGCCCCGCACTGGGGGTTTGCTCCGCGAAGCTCTGGCCGGAAACCAGCACCAGCAAGGTGAGGGCGGCGGAGGCGATAAATTTCATGATTTCCTCGGTTACGTCTTAACAGGCGATGATTAACTGCAATGTTTTAGCGGATACAGATAACGGGATTCACCCGGCATACTGGTAATACGGTACTTATGAGGCGGCACGTCAAAGTAGTTCTTGAACGTACGCGTCAGGGTTTGTTGCGATTCAAATCCGTAACGTTCCGCCAGATAGAGGATCGGCTCATTGCTTTCTTTCAGTTTTTGGGCAATCTCCGTCAGCTTGCGGCTGCGAATATATTGTCCTAATGAATGGCCGGTCTCTTTTTTAAACATCCGTTGCAGGTGCCATTTTGAGTAACCTGAACGCTCAGACACTTTCTCAAGGGAGAGCGGAGATTCCAGGTTATCTTCGATCCAGTCCAAAATGCTATGAATGGTGATAGCGTCAGTATTGCGTCTGGACATCGTCATACCTCTTTTTCTGTTTACGGCAGGATTTTCTTGAGTAAAAGCTCAAGCGTTGCCACTTCATCCGCCGTTAAGTTTTTTGTCAGTTCCTGGTGCAGTGTTTGTCCTACTAATTGATGACATTGCTCACACATGGCCGCGCCATCGCTGGTCAGTTTCACCAGTACGCCACGTTTGTCATTTGGGTTAGGGCTTCGTTCTACCCATCCTTTACAGACGAGACGATCCAGCATGCGGGTTAACGCACCCAGATCGACAGAGAGCACCTTTTTCAGCTCAACCGGCGTGATACACACTTCGCAGCGAATGGAACACAGCACTTTAAACTGTGTTGCGGTGATATCCAGCGGTGACAGATAGTCATTGAGCAGGCGATCTTTTTTCTGATTAACCATATGAATAAGACGACCCAGTGGGATTATGTCGTTAAAGAGGTCACTGGTGCTTTTCACAATGGTTGCCCTGGCAAGTAGTTTAGTCACGGCAGATATTATTGCTCAGGCAAGTATAAGTCAACTGAATGAATCGGCCGATGCCACGAAATGCTAAAACGCTTCAGGAACTCATTCTGTACGCTTTTAGATCATACAGATAATCTGGGGTTATGAATTACGAGAGACAATTATGGTTACGCTGCGCGGATGGCTACGGACGAGGATTTGCCCCTATAATTGCGATGTTGAATAAGGATAAGGACTGCGGTGCATTATGTTGGATTTGATTAAAGCAGTGGGACTTGGGCTGGTGGTGTTGCTGCCGCTAGCGAACCCGTTAACGACGGTGGCGCTTTTTCTGGGGCTGGCGGGGAACATGAACAGCACGGAGCGCAATCAGCAGTCGATGATGGCCTCTGTGTATGTCTTTGCCATAATGATGGTGGCTTATTACGCCGGGCAACTGGTGATGAATACCTTTGGTATTTCGATTCCCGGTCTGCGTATCGCTGGCGGGCTGATCGTGGCCTTTATTGGTTTCCGGATGCTGTTCCCGGCGCACAAAGCGCACGAATCCCCGGAAGCCAAAAGCAAATCGGAGGAGCTTGAAAGCGAACCGAGCGCCAACATCGCGTTTGTGCCGTTAGCCATGCCGAGCACGGCAGGGCCGGGAACGATTGCGATGATCATCAGTTCCGCCTCAACGGTGCGTGATGGGTCGACATTTCCGCACTGGGTTATCACCGTTGCGCCGCCGATCATTTTTGCGCTTATTGCCATTATTGTCTGGGGGTCATTGCGCAGTTCCGGGGCGATTATGCGCTGGGTGGGCAAGGGGGGGATTGAGGCTATCTCCCGTCTGATGGGTTTCCTGCTGGTCTGTATGGGCGTGCAGTTTATTATTAACGGCGTGCTGGAGATTGTTAAGACGTATCATTGAAAACGTTGCCGGGTAAGCGCAGAGCCACCCGGCACAACAAACGTCAACCGTGGCTGGACTGCTCTTCCATCGCGACCGGCCATTTACGGAAGATAAGCACCGACCAGATCAGCGCGATCAGCGCCGGAATCGCCCCGAGATAGCCAATGGCCGACATCGATACATGCAGGCTGATCTGATTTCCCACCAGCGCACCGGCGCCAATCCCCAGATTAAAAATCCCGGAGAAGAGCGACATCGCTACGTCCGTGGCGTCCGGGGCCAGCGCCAGCACTTTGACCTGCATTCCCAGACCAATAATCATGATCGCCACGCCCCAGAACAGACTGAGGATCGCCAGATGACTCTCGCTGCCTGCCGCAGGCATCAGTAACAGCAGACATGCCAGCAGCAGGCCAATCGCACTGCTTACAAGCGCAGACGCATGCTGATTGCCCAGCTTCCCGAACAGGATGCTGCCGATAATCCCCGCGCCGCCCAGGATCAGCAGCAGAACGGTGGCAAAGTTAGCGCTAAAGCCCGCCACAACCTGAACAAACGGCTCAATATAGCTGTAGGCCGTGTAATGGGCGGTCACCACAATCACGGTCAGCAAATAGATGCTCATCAGCGCCGGTCGACGCATCAGCAGCGGAAGACTTTTCAGCGAGCCGGAGTGTTCGCTGGGCAGTTTTGGCAGCAGTTTGATCAGACACACCAGGGTGATCAGCGCCCCCATGCCGATGGCAAAGAAGGTGGTGCGCCAGCCGAAGTATTGACCCACAATGCGCCCGATCGGCAGGCCTAACACCATCGCCAGCGCCGTTCCGGTGGCAATCAGGCTCAGCGCCTGGGCGCGTTTCCCCGCCGGGGCCAGACGAATGGCGAGCGATGCGGTGATCGACCAGAAAACGGCATGGGCAAACGCGATGCCGACGCGGCTGATGACCAGCACGGTGAAGTTCCATGCCATAAATGACAGCACATGGCTGGCAATGAACACCACAAACAGCCCAATCAGCAGCTTACGACGTTCCATCTGGCTGGTCAGCAGCATAAACGGCAGCGACATCAGCGCTACCACCCATGCATAGATGGTCAGCATAATGCCAACCTGTGCCGTTTCCATATGGAAGCTGGCCGCAATGTCGGACAGCAGCCCAACCGGAACAAATTCCGTGGTGTTGAAAATAAACGCTGCGATGGCGAGCGTGACCACGCGTAGCCACGCGACCCTGCGGGAAACCGTGTGTGTTGTCATAGGGATATCTGGGATTCGTTGCCTGAAAGATGAGGAGACGATCTTAAAGCCTTAAACGGCGAAAACTCAACCGTTATGTGATATGAATCACAAAATTTACCTTCATGCAGCGGTAGCGAACGCGGTTGTTTTCATTGAAGATAAAGAACAACACAACAAAAACAGGCGGTAACACAATGCAGGAGATTGATTTTTATCTGGTAGATGCGTTCAGCGCGTCCTCCTTTGGCGGCAACCCGGCGGCGGTGTGCCCCCTCGACGCGTGGCTACCGGATGAGACGTTACTGCGGATGGCACAACAGCATAACCAGTCGGAAACCGCGTTTTTTGTGTGTACAAAAGGGGGGATCGAGTTGCGCTGGTTCACCACGCTAACCGAGGTTAATCTGTGTGGTCACGCGACGCTTGCCGCGGCGTATATTCTGTTTAACGAACTGGATTATCCGGACTCACGCCTTCATTTTGACACTGCCTCTGGTCGCCTGACCGTCAGCCGTGAAGGTGACTGGATGACGCTGGACTTCCCGGCCTGCCCGACGCAGGCGCAGACGCCGCCACCGGAGTTGCTCACCGCACTCGGTATCAGCCACTACGTCGAGGCGCGAAAAGGCCGCGCCTGGGTGCTGGTACTGGAGAGCCGCGAGCAGGTGGAAGCCATTAATCCGGATTTCTCCGCCATGACGCCGGGGGAGCATAAAGTGGCCGTCACCGCCCGGGACGAAGGAGAATACGACTTTATCAGTCGTTTCTTCTCGCCGGGCGTGGCCGTGCCGGAAGATCCTGTCACCGGCTCCGCGCACACCATGCTGATCCCTTACTGGAGTGAACAGCTTGGCAAAACACAGATGTTTGCCCGCCAGGTTTCCGCCCGTGGAGGAGACGTACGCTGCGAACTCAAGGGCGACCGCGTGCGGATGGGCGGGCAGGCGGCGCTGTATCTGAAGGGCACAGTATTTCTGCGCTGAATAAATCTAAGAGGAACCAACGATGCAGGAAATTGATTTTTATCTGGTAGATGCCTTCAGCGACAGGGCGTTCGGCGGCAATGCGGCGGCGGTGTGTCCGCTGGAAGCGTGGCTACCGGATGAGACGCTGCTGAAGATGGCGAAACAGCATAATCAGTCAGAGACGGCGTTCTTTGTCCGAACGGATAACGGGTTTGAACTGCGCTGGTTTACCACGCAGGATGAAATTAACCTCTGTGGCCACGCAACCCTCGCGGCTTCTCACGTTATTTTTGAATACCTGGATTATCCGCATACGGAAATCACCTTCACCACGCGCTTTGTCGGCGAACTGACGGTACAACGCAGCGGCGACTGGCTGACGCTTAATTTCCCGGCGTGGTCAACCGAGGTTGTCGATACTCCACCCCCAGTGCTGTTCAGCGCGCTGGGCATTAACGCGGCAAACGAGGTCCGTGTGGGGCGTGACTACATGGTGGTGCTCGACAGCCAGCGGCAGGTGGAGGCGCTGACGCCGGATATCACTGCCATGCTCCCGCTGGGGAAAATGGTCTGCGTTACAGCGCCGGGAGATGAGTATGATTTCGTCAGCCGCTTCTTCTGCCCGGGGGAAGGGGTGCCCGAAGATCCGGTGACGGGATCAGCGCACAGCATGCTGATCCCGTACTGGAGTGAAAAGCTCGGAAAAACGCAGATGTCGGCCCGCCAGGTCTCCTTGCGCGGCGGGGATCTGCGCTGCGAGCTGAAAGGCGACCGCGTGCTGATTGGAGGGCAGGCCACGCTGTATATGAAGGGAAAAATTTTCCTTCGACTCCAGGACTACGTTCAACTTTAACAACTGGGCGCAGGTGGCTGACGCTCGTTCAGCAGCGCGATAAATGCCTCCAGCTGGCGGGTCATCGCCCCGCGTCGCCACACCAGCCAGGTGGTGAGCCAGCGCCAGTTTTCCGCCAGCGGCCACGCCGCCACCTGATGATGCCCCGGCATGCTCTCCAGCATGGAGCGGGGCATCAGCGCAATGCCTGCCCCGGCAATCACACAGGCGAGCATCCCGTGGTAGGACTCCATCTCATGGATCCTTCCCGGCGTTACGCGGTCGGCATGGAACCAGCTCTCCAGATGACGCCGGTAAGAACAGTTGGCGCGAAAGGCATACACGTCGCTGCCGCTCACCTGCGTGGCTTTTGACACTTCCGCGTGGCCCGCAGGGGTGACCAGCATCATCTCTTCCCGGTAAACCGGCATCCCTTCCAGTTCCGGGTGCGAGAGCGGCCCGTCGACAAAGGCGGCGCTAAGCGTCCCTTCAAGCACGCCGTCAATCATCGTACCGGAAGGCCCGGTGGATAACGCAAACTGAATGCGCGGATAGCGCTGGTTAAACCGCGCCAGACTTTCCGGAATGCGTACGGCGGCGGTACTTTCCAGCGCGCCGAGCGAGAATAATCCCTGCGGTTCATCCCCGGCGACGACCATTCGCGCTTCGTCGACCAGCGCCAGGATCTGTTTGCTGTAGCGCAAAAAATTGTGCCCGGCGGGGGAAAGCCGCAGGCGCTGATTCTCGCGAATAAATAGTTCCACGCCGAGATCCGCTTCTAGCTGTCGGATGCGGGTGGTGAGGTTTGACGGCACCCGGTGTACCTTCTGCGCCGCCTGGGTAATGCTGCCGGTCAGTGCGACGGCGTTAAACATCTCAAGCTGTGTTAAGTCCATGTCGTTCTCGATTCGTGAATAAGGTGGTGAGTATTATTCATTTTTAAGAAATAGCAGAGTAGGCCACAATCAATCAACTGTTATTACGTGGAGAACATCATGACGTATTCATCTGCTACCCATGCCCACTCTGTCAACCCGGCTACCGGCGAAACGCTGGCTGCTTACCCGTGGGCAACGTCCCGTGACGTTGAGCGTGCCATTGCACAGGCGGATACTGGTTTTCGTCAATGGCGACGCGAAAGCGTGGCGCACCGGGCGCAAAAACTTCGCGATCTGGGTGCGGCACTGCGTAGCCGTGCGGAAGAGATGGCGCAGACTATCTCCCGGGAGATGGGCAAGCCCATTGTGCAGGCGCGTGCGGAGGTGGCTAAGTCCGCCAGCCTTTGCGACTGGTACGCTGAACACGGCCCGTCGATGCAGCACCCGGAATCAACCCAGGTCGAAAATGCGGTGATTGAGTACCGTCCGCTGGGACCTATTCTTGCGGTGATGCCGTGGAATTTCCCGCTCTGGCAGGTGCTGCGCGGTGCGGTGCCGATCCTGCTGGCAGGGAACAGCTATCTGCTTAAACATGCGCCAAATGTGCTCGGCTCGGCGGAGCTGATCGGGAAGGTATTCGCGGATGCCGGTTTCCCGGAGGGGGTCTTTGGCTGGGTGAACGCGACGAATGACGGCGTCAGCCAGGCGATTAACGATCGGCGTATCGCGGCGGTGACCGTAACCGGCAGCGTTCGGGCTGGTGCGGCAATTGGCGCGCAGGCGGGCGCGGCGCTGAAGAAATGCGTGCTGGAGCTGGGCGGTTCCGATCCGTTTATCGTTCTGAACGATGCGGATCTTGATCTGGCCGTCAACGCGGCGGTGGCCGGACGTTATCAGAATACCGGACAGGTTTGCGCGGCGGCAAAACGCTTTATTGTGGAAGCGGGCGTAGCGGACGCCTTTACCCAACGCTTTGTTGACGCGGTCAAGGCGCTGAAGATGGGCGCACCGGATGAGGAAGATAACTATATTGGCCCGATGGCGCGATTTGATCTTCGCGATGAACTACATCAGCAGGTGCAGGCTACGCTGGCGGAAGGGGCGACCCTGCTGCTCGGCGGAGAGAAGCTTGCCGGGAGCGGTAGCTATTATGCGCCAACCGTACTCGGCGGCGTCACCCCACAGATGACGGCCTTCCGTCAGGAGCTGTTTGGCCCGGTGGCCGCGATTACCGTCGCCAATGATGCGGCGCACGCGTTGCAGCTGGCTAACGACAGCGATTTTGGCTTATCGGCGACGGTCTTTACCGCGAACGATGCGCTGGCTGAAACCTTCTCTCGCGAGCTGGAGTGCGGCGGAGTCTTTATCAACGGCTATAGCGCAAGCGATGCGCGCGTTGCCTTTGGCGGAGTGAAGAAGAGCGGCTTCGGGCGAGAGCTGTCTCATTTCGGTCTGCATGAGTTCTGTAATGTGCAGACGGTGTGGAAGGACCGCATCTAATATTGTTGCCGGGTAAGGCCAGGCCGCTACCCGGCAATTCACGTTTCCTGTCATTTTTGCGTAATGGTTCTGTCATTTTCGTTTCGTAGACTCGCTCGCGCCTAACGTATTGTTACAGAAGAAAATTATGAACCTAACGCAAATTTTTCGCCGTCTTGCGCCGCGCTTTATTCCTCGTCAGTTTGGCCTGCTGACCGGCATCTTTTGTATTATTGGCCTTTTCTCCGCCCTGCAACTCTCTTCCTCCTTCCTGCTGACCGCCTCCCTGAATCAAGCCCAGCGTAACGAACAGCGCAATCAGCTGGCCTGGCAGCAGCAGAGCAGGCTGGATCAGGCCCGTATTTCTCTGCTGGCCGCAAGCGATCTGCTCAACCGCTCCGGAGTGTACTTTATGCAGGATAAAGAGACCGGTTCGGAAGGGAGCTGGCATAGCCTGATGGACGAGGCGCAAAAATCCCTGGCGGCGTCTAAACAGGCATGGCAAGCATGGCTCGCGCTTAATCCTCCGCAGGACGAGGGGCTTGTTAACAGCTATCAGCTGTTCTTCGGTGCCATTAGCGAGCAGGCGGAAGGGCTAGTGAAAACCAACAGCATCGACCTCTTTTTTGCCGTACCCGCCCAGGCCTTTCAGACCGATTTTAATGACAACTTTGCACGCTATCAGCAACGGAGTGAGAAGCAGGCGATACAGGGGCGTCAGTCGCTCATGGAACAACTCTCAGGCCTGCAACGGCTGTTCCTGTTTGCGCCGCTGGTGCTGCTGGCCATTGCCATAGCCGTCTGGTTTGGAATGGCGAAGTGGGTGATATCCCCGCTACGCCGTCTGATTATCCATATTAACCAGCTTGCGGCAGGGGATTTATCAGGCACGCCGCCTGACGTTGTGCGCTTTAACCGTGAAATCAGCCAGCTCTGCGGCAGTATTACCGCCATGCAGCTTGGGCTACAGCAGCTGGTGACTCAGGTCAGCGAGGCCACTACCGCCATGGTTGAAAATATTGGGTCACTTGCGCAGGGGAATCAGAAGCTTTATCAGCAGTCTACGCGACAAGCCAAAGAGCTGGAGGAGGTGACCGCGCATATCGCCGATCTCGAAACCCACGTTGAGGGGAACACAGGTTATGCAAAACTCGCCCGCTCGCGCGCGGATGAAGCCCGACAGGCTGCCGTAGGCGGGGAGCAAATGATGACGGCGGTGAATGGCTCGATGCAGACGATCGTCGACCGATCCTCAGAGATGCGCGGGATCGTCGCGATGATCGACAGCGTGGCGTTTCAGACCAACATTCTCGCCCTCAATGCTGCCATTGAAGCCGCCCATGCAGGAGAGCAGGGACGCGGATTTGCGGTGGTCGCCCGGGAAGTGGGGTTGCTGGCCAGAAAAAGCAGTCACTCTACGCAAACCATCCAGGCGCTGATTAACCACTCGCTTCAGGGCATTGAGGAAGGATCTCAGGTGGTAAACCGTCTGGAAGAGAATTTGCAACAGGTCACCGGGCTGGTGGCGAATCTGAGCAGCCTGCTGAATGATATTTCCTTGGCCACCCTGAATCAGGGGGATAGCATTCATCAGATGACGCGCCAACTTCAGGCGTTGAATCAGGTATCGCGTCAGACTGATGTGCTGGTTAGCGAAGCGTCAAATGCCTCTGAGCGCCTGCATCAACAGTCCGATCTTTTGTTGCAGGCCGTCTCGCGTTTTCGTCTCCCTGCCTGACGTGACGTATAAGCCTCTGTTATACTCGCAGCCCGTTTTAGCCTGAGGGCAAGGAGCAAAGTGTGGCTGCGGTCATCCATAATGAGATGCTGGACGAGATTCTGGCGCAGGTTCGTCCGTTACTGGGGCAGGGTAAGGTTGCCGATTACATTCCCGCGCTGGCCTCGATCAGCGGTAATAAGCTCGGCATCGCCATTTGTACTGTCGACGGGCAGCGTTTTCAGGCGGGAGACGCGCTGGAGCGATTTTCCATTCAGTCGATCTCAAAAGTGCTTAGCCTCGTTGCCGCCATGCGCCAGTATGACGAGCAGGAGATCTGGCAGCGGGTGGGCAAAGATCCGTCCGGTCAGCCGTTTAACTCCCTTCTTCAGCTGGAAATCGAACAGGGTAAGCCGCGTAACCCATTTATTAACGCCGGGGCGCTGGTGGTGTGCGATATGCTGCAAAGCCGGCTGAGCGCGCCGCGCCAGCGGATGCTACAGATTGTGCGGCAGCTTTCCGGCGTGCAGGACATCGCCTACGATCCGGTGGTAGCGCGCTCTGAGTTTGAACACTCTGCACGTAACGCCGCCATCGCCTGGCTGATGAAGTCCTTCGGCAACTTTCATAATGACGTTGCCACGGTGCTGCAAAACTATTTTCATTACTGCGCGCTGAAGATGAACTGCGTTGAACTGGCGCAGACTTTTCTGTTTCTGGCGCATCAGGGCCATGCCCCTCATCTGGGCGAGGACGTTGTCTCCCCGATGCAGGCCCGGCAGATCAACGCCTTAATGGCAACCAGCGGAATGTATCAGAATGCCGGTGAGTTTGCCTGGCGCGTGGGGCTGCCGGCTAAATCCGGCGTTGGCGGTGGGGTCGTGGCGATTGTCCCCCACGAGATGGCGATTGCCGTCTGGAGCCCGGAACTGGACGAGACCGGAAATTCACTGGCGGGCGTGGCGGCGCTGGAACAGCTGACCAAACGTCTTGGACGGTCCGTATACTGATGTCAACGTTAGATCCTCTGTTCGCGCGCCTGGCTCGCTCCACGTTTCGTTCACGATTTCATTTAGGGACGAAAGAGCGGCAATACTGCTGGGATAAGGGCGCAGAGACTATCGATAAGCATGCCGCCGATTTTGTCGCCGCGCGGCTGGCGCCTGCACACCCGGTGAATGACGGTAAGCAGACGCCGATGCGCGGCCATCCGGTTTTTATCGCCCAGCATGCCACGGCAACCTGCTGTCGGGGCTGTCTGGCTAAGTGGCACGCTATTCCGCAGGGCGTGCCGCTGAGTGCGCAGCAACAACAGTATATCGTCAACGTAATCCATCATTGGCTGGTCATAGAGGTAAATCGTGCCTCCTGAACTGACAATGTCTCTGTTTAAGCTACGCTTTTACTAATGCTCAGCGTCAGGAGACGTTATGAAGGCACCTCAAATTCCCGTTAATGAAGCGGAGCGCATGAATGCGCTGCGCGAATCCGGTCTGCTTGAGATCGACAATTATCCCGCGTTTGATCGTCTTACGCGGCTGGCAACACGCTTTTTCAGGGTGCCGCTGGCGATGATTACGCTGGTGGATGACCACGCCGCGATCGTGAAATCTGCTGACGGCCGGGCACTCGCCAGCCAGCCTCGCGACCTCTCGTTTTGCGGTCATACGATCCTGGGTGACGCGCCGCTGGTGGTGAGTGACACGCTCCTGGACGAACGCTTCGCGGATAATCCGCAGGTGGCGGGAGATCCGGGCGTGCGCTTTTATGCCGGTTTCCCGCTGCGTTTACGCGACGGGGCGTGCGTAGGATCGTTGTGTCTCATTGATTACGCGCCGCGGGAGTTTACCGCTGCGGATGCCGCCGTACTGGCCGATCTCAGCGCGCTGGCGGAGGATGAATTTGCAGCCGTTAGCGCCGCCACGACCGATGAACTCACGGGATTGTTTAACCGTCGCGGGTTTAACCAGTTTGCGCAGTTTGCACTGTCGGTTTCGCAGCGTCGGGCAGAACCGTTAACCCTTGGCTGGCTGGATCTGGACCATTTCAAAACCATTAACGATCGCTTCGGACATCAGGAGGGTGACAAAGCTCTGAAAGCGATGGCCGCCCTGATGCGTTCCTCGTTCCGCGAGGCCGATCTGCTGGTACGTTTCGGGGGAGATGAGTTCGCGGTGCTGTTTGCGGATACCGATGAGCCTGGCGCCTGGATCGCCATGCAGTATCTCGTCGAACAAACGGAAAAGTATAACGCGCGTCAGCTGCATCCCTGGTCGTTACAGTTCTCCTGGGGGCTGAGCGAGTTCGATCATCACCGCAACGATATTCAGGCATGGTTAAAACACGCGGATGCGCAAATGTACGCCATGAAGCGGCAACACCACGGCGAAAAATGACATAACGAAATCCTATGTCATCGCTTATTGCGTTACAAAAATGTTAATAGCAAAGTGGAGAGATTCAACCTAAGGACGCGCAATGAACTCTCCCATGCTGATTAAACCTCTCTCCCGACAGGACATCCTCACCCACATTGATGCCCTGAACGATATTCTCGTCAACTGTGTCAACGGCGGCGCCTCCGTCAGCTTTATGCTGCCTTTTTCTGCCGCGAAAGCCCAAACCTTCTGGCTCGGCGTCGCAGACAGCGTCGGGCGCGACGAGCGTACCGTCCTGGGCTGTTTTGATGCGGAGCAGGGGCTGGTTGGCACGGTCCAGCTGATTACCGATCAGCCTGAAAACCAGCCGCACCGTGCTGATGTCGCGAAACTGCTGGTTCATGAGAAAGCGCGCCGTAAAGGGGCGGCAATGGCGCTGATGGAATCCCTGGAGGCGGTTGCGCGTGAAAAAGCGCTTACGGTGCTGGTGCTTGATACCTCAACCGGCAGCGGCGCGGAGACGTTTTATCAGAGAGCGGGCTGGCAAAAGGCGGGGGAGATCCCACGCTACGCCCTGATGCCGAACGGGGACATGACGGCGACCTCGATGTTCTATAAATTTCTTTGATATTTTTCACCATCGCGTCCTGAGTTGATCCAGACAGGGGTTCTGGTCCTGAAGTTTTGATAAGTTATCACACCAATCTTATCAGGCTGTATGACTAATCATAAAGGACCTCCATTGTGAACACTCTCAACCGTCGTGATTTTCCCGGTGCGTGCTACCCTGAACGTATCATCCAGTTTGGCGAAGGTAACTTCCTGCGCGCGTTCGTTGACTGGCAAATCGACCTCTTAAACGAGCATACCGATCTCAATGCCGGTGTGGTGATTGTGCGGCCGATCCAGAGCGATTTTCCGCCGTCGCTGAGCACCCAGGATGGTCTGTATACCACAATTATTCGTGGTCTGAATGAGCAGGGAGAAGCGGTAAGCGATGCGCGTCTTATTCGTTCCGTAAATCGTGAAATCAGCGTCTACAGCCAGTACGATGAATTTCTGGCGCTCGCCCATAACCCGGACATGCGGTTTGTCTTCTCCAATACCACGGAGGCGGGCATCAGCTATCATGCGGGGGATAAGTTTGACGATGCGCCTGCTGCCAGCTATCCGGCCAAACTGACGCGTCTGCTGTTCGAACGCTTTACCTACTTTAACGGGGCTGCGGATAAAGGCTGGATCATTATTCCTTGTGAGCTTATCGACTACAACGGCGATGCCCTGCGTGAACTGGTGCTACGTTATGCACAGGAGTGGGCACTGCCGGCGGCATTCATTGCGTGGCTGAATGATGCTAACACTTTCTGTTCGACGCTGGTTGACCGCATTGTTACCGGCTATCCGCGTGATGAGGTGGCAGAGCTGGAAGCCGGGCTGGGCTATCACGACAGCTTCCTCGACACGGCGGAACATTTCTATCTATTTGTTATTCAGGGGCCAAAATCACTTGCAGCAGAACTGCGCCTGGATAAATACTCGCTTAACGTCCTGATTGTTGACGATATTAAACCGTATAAAGAGCGTAAGGTGGCGATCCTCAACGGCGCGCACACGGCGCTGGTTCCGGTCGCTTTTCAGGCCGGCCTGGATACGGTAGGGGAAGCCATGAACGACGCGGAAATTTGCGCGTTCGTCGAGAAGGCTATTTATGAGGAAATTATTCCCGTCCTGGATCTGCCGCGCGACGAGCTGCACTCCTTCGCCAGTGCCGTAACGGGGCGTTTCCGTAATCCGTACATTAAGCATCAGTTGCTGTCGATTGCACTGAACGGGATGACCAAGTACCGCACCCGTATTCTGCCGCAACTGCTGGCAGGGCAGAAGGCGACCGGCAAATTGCCAGCACGTCTGACCTTTGCTCTGGCGGCGCTGATTGCATTTTACCGTGCCGAGCGCAACGGTGAGCGCTATCCGGTGCAGGACGATGCGCACTGGCTTGAACGTTACCAGCAGCTGTGGACGCAACATCACGACAAACAGGTCACTACCCGTGAACTGGTATCGTCGGTGTTAAGCGTGAGCGAACACTGGGAACAGGATCTCACTCTGGTTAACGGACTGGTAGACCAGGTTGCGCTGGATCTGGATGCGATTTTAAGCAAAGGCATGCGCGATGCGGTGAAACCGCTCTGCTAATCATAATGCCCGGCGTTTGCCGGGTTTTTTAAAGACCCCATTTAGTTACAACATACTATACTTTCTTTTTTTAGAAAGCACTTGCGGCACCGTGCGGTTCAGGCTTAACAGGTCAGAAAATGCAATGAACTATTAACATGCTTGCAACCGTGAGGGGGATCACGTTTAATAGCCGCGCTCTTTACTTTTCTGAAGCTGATTATGATTGTTCGTCCTCAACAGCACTGGCTGCAACTGATTTTTGTCTGGCATGGTTCGGTACTTCCCAAAATTTATACCCGACTGCTGCTTAACTTCCTGCTTTCCATCGCCGTGATTGTCATGCTGCCGTGGTACACCTCGCTGGGTATCCGGTTTACCGTCGCGCCGTTCAGCATTCTGGGTGTGGCTATCGCCATCTTCCTGGGGTTTCGCAATAACGCCTGTTATTCGCGCTACGTTGAGGCGCGTCTGCTTTGGGGGCAGTTGATGATAGCGGCGCGCTCGCTGTTTCGCGAGGTAAAAAACACCTTGCCGGATGATAAACATCTTGGAGAGTTTGTCCGCCTGCAAATCGCGTTTGCTAACTGTCTGCGAATGACTCTACGCAGAGAAACCAATGCCGATCAGCTGTCCCGCTATCTGGCTCCAGACGATTTACGCAAAGTGATGGACGCCAACTCGCCGGCGAACCGTATCCTGCTGATCATGGGGGAGTGGCTGGCCGTGCGGCGGCGTAGCGGGCACCTTTCAGACATTCTGTTTCACAGCCTCAACAACCGCCTGAATGATATGTCCATCGTGCTGGCTGGCTGTGAGCGTATCGCCAATACGCCAGTCCCGTTTGCCTATACGCTGATCCTGCACCGGACGGTGTATCTGTTCTGCATCATGCTGCCGTTTGCGCTGGTCGTTGATCTGCATTACATGACGCCCTTTGTCTCTGCACTGATTTCCTACACCTTTATCTCGCTGGACACGCTGGCGGAAGAGCTGGAAGATCCGTTTGGGACGGAAGATAACGATCTGCCGCTGGACGCCATCTGCAACATGATGGAGCGCGATCTGTTGCAGATGAACGATGAAGAGAACATCCCTGAAAGACTGATGCCGGATAAGCATTATCAGCTGACCTGACGGGCATTCCACTCGTCGCGGGTGATTTCCCACAGCTCCGAATCCAGCAGGCCGCTGACATAGGCTTTCTTCTCCGTCCTGATGAGCCGCATGCCGCTGCTGTCTGAAATACGTCGGGAGCGGCTGTTTGCAGCCGCTTTCGGCGCGCGCAACACCGGTTTGTTAAGCGTATTGAACCAGTAATCCGTGGCCGCAATGCTCGCCTCGCGCATATATCCCTGGCCATGAAATTCCGGCGCGAGCCAGAAGCCCCGGTTGTTGTCCTCCACGTCATACAGACAAATCAACCCCATCAGTTCGTCAGGCGCTTCGCGACGGCGAATCGTCCAGAACCACGCAATCCCTTTGGCCATATCGGGCAGTGCAACGTTGTTGACATAATTTTCTGCACCGTTTTCCGGGTAGGGCCAGGGGACTGAAGCCACCATATAGCGGACAATCTCCCAGCGCGGATAGCGTTGCTGGATCTGGACGGCATCTTCTGCAATCAGGGGGCGTAATATCAGGCGCTCGGTGGTAAGCGTGGGTATGGTCATCCGCTGATCTCCATAATTAAGCGTTATGCTTTTGTTTGGGTTCTGGTATTTTCATCTTAATAACATTCTGTTGCGATGTACTGTACTCTAGATACGATGAAAACGATGTTGAGTTAACGTAATCAACCGGCCTGAAAAGGTGAAGGAATACATTATCGGTACTATCCAGTCACTGGCGGTTTTTTGATGAAAATTCTGCACTTGTTAACCGGACACGTTTCTTACGAGCTCCTGCAACACGGAAAACGGATTGAGGACGCTATTGGCCGTCATGACAATGACTTATTAAACCATTCCACACCCGAACTGGAGCGGTATTTTTCACGCCCGCTTAGTGAGCTGCCACGGAAAAATGCTTATCCGGTAGCGATATTATTACCGCTATTTCTGGTGATTTTTGCGTTTAATTTGCTGCCATTTCTCCAGACAATATCCAGTATGTCGCCAACGCTACATACACTCAGTTTTTTTGTCCCATCGCTAGCGATACTTATCTTCCTGATGCTCGCGAGTGCCTTCCTTGCCCGGGGATACACTTCAGGGCTATCAGGGTTTTTAGCGCTTTTCATCATCCTGCTGACATTAACGGTACTGCAATGGCTTCACTATCTGACCATTTCTGATGGCAGTAGCTGGCAGCTGATCATTGCAACGATCGCTTTGGTAATTAGCCGTATGGTGTTGAACAGTCGAGGCTTTGTGCTGTTCACGCTATATTGTCGTTCGAAGCGTCTTGCCACGCTGGCTCGCATCATGCGCCTAAAGAGCGGCAAGGATAATGTGAGGAACACATGACACTCATCGTACGCCCGTTACAGACAGAAGATTACCCACAGTGGCGACCGCTGTGGGATGGCTATACCCATTTTTATGAGTGCTACCTTGACGAGTCCGTTACCGCGGCCACCTGGGACAGGGCGCTCGCAGATTCATCATCTCTGTTTTGCCGTGTCGTGGAGAAGGACGGCCGCGTCATCGGCTTCGCCATGTGCGTCCTGCATGAAGGGACCTGGTCAACCGCGCCCGTTTGCTATCTGGAAGATCTGTTTGTTGAAGCTGCCGAACGTGGCGCAGGGGCGGGTAAAGCGCTTATCGACGCCCTGATCGATGAAGGCAAGCGGGAAGGGTGGTCAAAACTCTACTGGGTAACCCGCATGAACAATCCGGCGCGTAAGCTGTATGATCACTATGGTGAAGCCGACGATTACGTCCGGTACCGAATCTCGCTTTAGTCGTTTAATACCTGGGTTTGTATCACACTGTATCTGCCTCTGTGATACATACACAGGTATGCAATAAAACCGCATCCGCACACATCTCCTATACAAACGCATGGTGTTATATCTCCGTCAACTGAACTTACCCGGAGATAACATCATGTTTAATAAACTCGCATACTCAGCCGTCGCCCTGACCGTATCACTTGGCACCGTGATGTCCTGCCAGGCAGAAGCGACGGGTAAGGATTACGCGTCGGCCTTTAACCAGGTTAAACAGATTAACGCTGGCGATTTGAACGTCGGTTACGTCGATATCGGGCCAAAAGAGGGGCAACCGGTGATCCTGCTGCATGGCTGGCCGTACGACATTCACAGTTATGCAGAAGTGGCCCCCGCGCTGGCCGCGAAGGGGTATCGTGTCATTGTGCCGTCCCTGCGCGGGTACGGCACCACACGCTTTATTTCTGATAAAACGCCGCGAAACGGCCAGCCTTCGGCAATGGCAAAAGACATCGTCAACCTGATGGACGCCCTGAATATCAAACAGGCGGTGTTTGCCGGTTATGACTGGGGGGCGCGTACGGCAGATATCGTTGCAGCGCTCTGGCCGGAACGGGTGAAATCGCTGGTCTCGGTAAGTGGCTACCTGATCAGCAGCCAGGCGATTGGCAAACAGCCTTTACCGCCGAAGGCAGAGGTTCAGTGGTGGTATCAGTTCTATTTCGCCACGACGCGCGGGGCGGAGGGCTATGCTAAAAATACGCACGATTTTGCCCGGTTGATCTGGTCCCAGGCTTCGCCTGACTGGAAATTCAGCGATGCCACCTTCAATGCCAGCGCCAAATCCCTCGATAACCCGGACCACGTTGCCGTCACGCTCAGTAATTACCGCTGGCGTCTGGGGCTGGAGAAGGGTGAGCAGAAATATGACGCCTACGAACAAAAGCTAGCTACGCTGCCGAATATTACGGTGCCGACCATCACCATCGAGGGTGGTAACAACGGAGCACCACATCCTGCACCCGCTGCCTATGCGGGGAAATTCACCGGAAAATATGAGCACCGTACTTTCGGCGCAACGGTTGGCCACAACCCGCCGCAGGAAGATCCGCAGGACTTTGTTAAAGCCGTTGTCGACGCGGATAAGCTCTGATATGTGCTATTTTCAATCCGTTACCTCTTAATCAGGAGCCTGAGGTGGAGCATATTGATCACATCCTTGTCGTCGATGACGACAGGGATATTCGTGAACTGATTGTCGATTACCTCGTGAAATCCGGCTACCACGCCTCTGGCGCGGCGAACGGGAAAGAGATGCGCGTAGTGCTCGACAAACAGCATATCGACCTGGTGGTGCTGGACGTGATGATGCCCGGCGATGATGGCCTGACGCTGTGTCGACAGCTGCGCAGCAGCAGGCATAAGGATCTGCCGATCCTGATGCTCACCGCGCGCAACGAGGACACGGACCGGATCCTGGGACTGGAGATGGGCGCCGACGATTATGTGGTGAAACCGTTTGTGGCCCGCGAACTGCTGGCGCGTATCAAAGCTATCCTGCGTCGTTTTCGTACTATGCCGCCTAATCTTCAGGTGACCGAGGCAGGGCGCCTGGTGGTGTTCGGTGAATGGCAACTGGATACCGTGGCGCGTCATCTGATTGATAACGAGGGGATGGTTGTGGCGCTCAGCGGGGCGGAATATCGCCTTTTGCGCGTATTCCTCGATCATCCTCAACGGGTGCTGACCCGCGATCAGCTGCTGAACCTGACGCAGGGACGTGATGCCGAGCTGTTTGAGCGTTCGATTGATCTCCTGGTGAGCCGCGTGCGACAGCGCCTGAATGAAGATGCCCGCACGCCGGCCTACATTAAAACCGTTCGCAGCGAAGGCTACGTTTTTACCATGCCGGTGACCATCGTCGAGGCCAATGAATGACGCTGTGGCCCCGCACCTTACTGGCCCGGCTGCTGATCATTGTGCTGCTTGGACTCTTACTGGCTAACGCGCTCAGCCTGACGCTGGTCATGGTTGAGCGAATGCACAGCGCGCGCACGGTTATGCTGGGCAATCTTGAGAATGACGTGGCGACCAGCGTGGCCATTCTCGACCGGCTTCCGGCCAAAGAGCGGCCAGAGTGGCTGGAACGGCTCAGTCGCGGTAATTATCGTTATATCCTTGGCCCCGGCGAGGCAGGCGCCGCACCAACGGACAAGCGCTCGCGGGATGCAATTCGCACCCTGAAAGAGACGCTTTCAGCCCAATATCCGCTCCAGTTTACGGCGGTGCCAGGGCCGATCTCCCATATTCAGGCCCATCTGACGCTCCGCGACGGCGCACCGCTCACTATCGATCTGATCCCGCGCATGCCGCCTGTCGCCAGCTGGTTACCCGTGGTGCTAGTTCTTCAGCTGTTACTTGTCGCGCTCTGCTCCTGGATTGCCGTACGCCAGGTTGTCCGGCCTTTCCTGCAATTCACGCGTGCGGTTGATTCCCTCGATCCTGCGGCCCATTCACCGATGACTGAAAAAGGACCGGTTGAAGTGCGCCAGGCTGCACACGCTTTTAATGAGATGCAGTCGCGGATACAAACGTATCTGCGTGAACGCGCGCAGATTCTGGCGTCCATTTCTCACGATCTCCAGACGCCCATCACGCGAATGAAGCTGCGGATCGAAATGGCAGATCCGCCCGAACTCCGCGATAAGCTGCTGAGCGACCTGGATAATATGTCGCGCCTGGTACGGGAGGGGATTGCCTATGCCCGGTCATCAGAATCACTGGAAGAGACCACGCTGAAGCTGGAGCTGAACGCGTGGGTTAACAGCATCGCCAGTGATTATCAGGACATTGGTAAAAACGTGCAGTTTCATGCACGCAATGCGCGTCTGCCGATCGTTACTCGTCCACAGGCATTGCGCAGGGTAATGACCAATCTGCTGGATAATGCGCTCAAGTTTGGCGATAGCGCGGTTATAGAGATTGATGAAGATGAAAGGCAGGTAGCGATCCGCATTATGGATAACGGCCCCGGCATCCCGGAGGCAGAACTGGAGGCGGTGTTACAGCCGTTCTACCGGGTTGAAACGTCGCGCAACCGCGAAACGGGCGGCACCGGGTTAGGCCTCGCCATTGCCGCGCAGCTCACCGCCCAGCTTGACGGGAAATTGCATATTGCAAACCGGGCAGAGGGCGGGTTGGCCGTAAGCGTGACTCTTCCGCGCGGTTAATTGTACGCCTGTGTATCTGCACCCCGTGCCGATACGCAGGCAGACAAAATTCAGCTTTTCGCACACGGCCTGAACACATTCGTACGGTCAAATAACCTCACTGCACCTTCGCAGCAACCGTATCGTGAGGTCGTTATGTTTCTGATAATCGCTTTTTTGGGCGGCATGATTAGCCTGCTCAGTCCGTGCACGCTTCCCGTCATTCCTCTGCTGTTCGCTGGCTTTCAGGGGCAGCGCAAACACATTCTGGCGCTTCTGGCGGGAATGATTGTGATGTTCACGTTGGTGGCGATGGTAGTAACGGTTGCCAGCGAGTGGATCGCTGACGCCACCGTTATCGGTCGCTGGATTGCGCTGCTGATACTGAGCATTGCCGCCCTGGCTCTGATCTTCCCGCAGTTTGCTCAGCGCATTGCCCGTCCGGCGGTCAGTGCGGGAAACGTTCTCAACACCCACAGCGTTCAGCGACGCGGCCTGGTTTCGGCTTTTCTGGCAGGGCTGGCCGTTGGACTTCTGTGGTCCCCCTGTGCCGGACCGATTCTCGGGGCGATCTTCAGCATTAATATTGCGGGCCACTCGGCCATCGCAACCGGAGCGCTGTTAGCCGCTTACGGCAGTGGATGCGCGTTGATGCTGGGGCTGCTTGTCGCGGGGGGCCGTAAGCTGATAACCCCTCTGAGAGCCAAATCCGCATTGATGGCGCGTTTGCGTCAGGGAGCGGGAGTGATGATGTTAGCTGCCGTTGCGTTCAACGCCAGCGGGATGACCTCAGCCCTAAAAGGTGCCAACGGTATTGCCGACCAGCTGGAAAACGCTCTGTTGAGCCTTGCGCAACCATCCTCCACGCAGGTGAAACTGCAACCAGTCGCTGACGCAACAACGAGCAGCCAGCTACCATCATTAAGCGGCGGTACGGGCTGGGTAAACGGTGACCCTGTCACGTCTGAGGCCTTGCGGGGGAAAGTTGTGCTTATCGATTTCTGGACCTGGGACTGTATCAACTGCCAGCATACCCTTCCGCATGTTCGAGACTGGGCGAAGAAATATGAGTCACAAGGTCTGGTGGTGATTGGCGTCCATACCCCGGAATACCCCTGGGAAAAGCCGTTATCATCGGTGAAAAACGCGGTCAATAAATGGCAGCTGCCGTACCGCGTAGTGACGGATAATAACTACAAAATCTGGAGCGCGTTCGGAAATCAGTACTGGCCAGCGCATTACTATTTCGATGCGAAAGGGCAACTGCGTTACACCGCGTTTGGCGAAGGTAACTATGACAAGCAGGAGGCCGTGATTCAGCAGTTGCTCAAGGAAGCGCGTTCCTGATCCGGCTTACGGAACCCGCTGAGCCACCATAAACAGGCGCGGAAAAGCCAGCAGTATCTGCCCGTTCTCCTGGAGCGGATACTGCTCTTCCAGCAGCTCAAGGTAGCGTTTCAGATAGTTTTTCTGCTCGCTTTCGTTGAGTTCCTGTAACCACGGCCGTAACCCCGTCGCGCTGACCCAGTCAATAATCGCCTGATGAGAGCTCATCTGATGGAAGTAGGTGGTGCGCCAGATATCCACGTCACATCCCGCTTCCGTCAGAATATCGTAGTAGGCATGGATACCCGGCAATGGCTCGCGGCCACGATCGGGGTAGCCCTGTTCCCAGGCAACTTCACGCATCAGGGCGTGCGTCGGCTCAAGCCAGTTGTCAGGCATTTGCACCGCCAGCACGCCGTTTAACTGGAGCAGTGAAACCAGGTGTGGCAGAAGGTGGTAATGGTCCGGGATCCATTGCAATGAGGCGTTGGCGTAGATCAGGCTGAGCGGCTGGTCAGGTTTGTAGTGCCGGATATCTGCCTCAACAAAGTGGCAGTCTGGCAGGGCCTGTCGGGCTTCCTCCAGCATGGCCGGGGAGTTATCCACGCCGGCGATCTGCGCAGAAGGCCAGCGCTGTTTCAGCAGCGCGGTGCTGTTGCCTGGCCCGCAGCCCAAATCCACGGCTGAGGTTATGTCAGCAAGCGGCACCCGGGCCAGTAACTCAGCGGCGGGACGTGTGCGTTCTGCGCTGTACTGTAGATAAAGAGAGGGATCCCAGTCGGCCATTTTCGCATCTCCATGTTGAGGTGTTCAGCAAGAATAGCACAGGCAAATACCTGCGCCGGGGCAGGTATCTGGCTAATGGTGAGATTATAAAATGCCTTTGAGGGCCAGGTGATAGAGCAGCATGATGGTTTTTCCGTCGACGATCTGCCCATTTTCAATGCCCCGAAGCGCGTCGTCCAGCGTCATTTCCAGCACGTCGATATCTTCCCCCTCAGCTTTAACGCCGCCGCCCGCGCTGGTCCGATCCTGCGGATGATATTCCGCCAGATAGAAGTAGAGTTTCTCGGTAACCGAGCCCGGGCTCATATAGGCCTCAAAAATTTTCTCTACGCGCGTCACCTTAAACCCGGTTTCTTCTTCCGCTTCGGCCTTAATCCGGCTTTCCGGGTCAAGGTTATCGAGCAACCCGGCGGCCGCCTCAATGAGATCCTCTTCGTGACCATTGATAAACACCGGGAAACGGAACTGACGCGTCAGAATGACGGTTTTGCTGTCGCGATTATAGAGCAGGATCGTCGCGCCATTCCCCCGGTCATACACTTCACGCTCTTGCCATCAGTCATTTCGTGGTCATCATTTCCCCAAATAATGAAACCACAACTGACACATCAGAAGAATTCAAAATCAGTTAATGCCGAAGCGGGCACATAGCTGAAACGAAGAAGAAGCGTTCCAGTTCGCAATCTCCATATCCAGTTAATGCCAACAACGAAGTGCGAGCTAATCACGAGCACAATCCCTCGAACGCAGTGAGAGCTTAGCCATAGAAGTCCACAATCTGAACCAGAGGGCGCAAGACAATCCAACTATTATGCGAACTAACTACTGCACCAATCTGGCTACAATCCTCGTTACCTGACGTTAGTGCGCATAATGTATATTATGTTAAATGATATATTATGAATCCTATCACGCATCAGATAAGCCCATCGCATCCTACCCCCTCCCTTTGCCTCTACAGAGGAAGCCGGAGAAACAGTGTCCGTTCCTGAGTCTGCGAGGCTTTAAAACCATGGTGGATATAAAACGCTTTGGCTTCCTCAGTGAGTGCATGAACCATGATCGCCCGCACCCCGATATTCTCAGCTACCCGATAACAGCGTAAAACCGCATCGTGGAGTAAATCGGCTCCCAACCCGTTTCCGCGTAACGAGACATCAACAGCCAGACGGGCAAGTATAATCACGGGAATGGGATCCGGCATGTTACGCCGCAGATTACCTGTCGCTTGCGTATGGTTAACGCTGCCGGTAGCCAGTGAGTAAAATCCCGCGACCTGCTTCGTGCCCGTTTTACAAATGACAAACGTTCGGGCTGCGCCGAGCGCCTGGTTTTTCAGACCTCTTTGTTTTAGCCATTCGTCAAGCACGGCCTCTCCGCTGACGAACTCCGCCAGTTGATGGACGCTGGATAAGGGCTCTGGCGCTGTTACACGTCCCACTGCGGTTTCCTTGCCAGCAGTTTTTCTATGGCAGGATCGTCCGCGACCGGGGCATCGAGCATGTCAATGAACTCTGCGTACTGTTCATCGTTAAAATTGAATACACGTCGATCGAGGATCACATTCTCGGCTGCCTGACAGGCCATCTCCAGAATGAAGTCTGTACGTGATTTATGGAGGATCTCTGCGGCGGCATCGATAAGCGCCCGCTGGGATTCTTTGGCTCTGAGATTGAGTTGAACATCTGATTTCATGGGTATACCTCTTGTATAGCAATTGCTTTACAAGCATAACATAAGCGGCGTGTATAGCAATCGCTATACAGAGCCCTTAATCATGCCTGACCTCTCCACACCGCATATCGCAAGAATTTGCTCTCTCAGCCAGCGGTGACCAGGGTCGCGTTCCATTCTTGGGTGCCACATCTGTGAAACCGTAATACGACGGCTTTTGAACGGCAGCTCGAAAACGTGTAACTGCTCCGTTATCTGCTGATTGAGTAAATAGAGCGCGGGTATCATGGCAATAAGATCTGATGCCAGCGCCACGGACAGCGCCGTCGGAAATCCCGGAACGACGCTGGCGATTTTACGTTTTGTCCCCAGTTCGGCCAGCGCATCGTCAACGGAACCGTGCAATGCGCCCTCAGGTGACGCTACCACATGGCCCCAGGCGACATAATCCTTCACCCCTATTTCTGCCTGATTAGCCAGCGGATGCCCCTTACGCACGACGCCCACAAACCGATCCTCAAACAGTCGTTGCAGCCGTATTTCAGGCCCCATATTGCTCTGGACGCCAATCTCCAGATCAACCAGCCCTTCCCGAAGATAGCGCGACGTTTTTTCCGGCTTCGGCGCGAAGCGTATACAGACGTCCGGCGCGGCGTCGGCCACAGCCGCTATAAGCGCAGGCCCAAACGCCACCACAAAACCATCGTTTGCCCTGATGGTAAAAAGACGCGCCAGACTTCGCGCGCTGAACGTTTCAGTTGAGGGCTGCAATACCGCCCTGGTCTCGTGCACTGCACGCCTGGCGCGATCCCGGGTCGCTTCGGCCCACGGGGTTAGTACCATGTTACGCCCGGCGCGCACCAGGATCGGGTCGCCTGTAACGTCGCGTAACCTGCTTAATGTCCGGCTCATGGCCGAGGTGCTGAGGTTCAGACGGCGTGCCGCACCTGCGACACTCGCTTCGCTCAGCAATATGTCGAGTGCAATCAGTAAATTAAAATCTGGATCGGTCATAGCGCTCATTCCTGTACATTCAGATAAGGCGTTTCATGCAACGATAAAGTGCAAATGGTGCGCCTTCCGCCCTGTAAAAGCCATCTTTATAGTTTTGTCATCCATACACTCTTCTCAGAGGACAACCTGATGACGCTCTTTTCCAGTCAACCCGGCGACGAAGGACTGCCTGGCCCGGCGCGCGCACGGGTGATGGCCGCAATTATGACCACCACCTTAATGGGCGTGTTTGATGGCACCATGATCAACATTGCCCTGCCCTCCATGGCTCAGGAGATGCAGGTACCTGCCAGTATTGCCGTCTGGTTCGCCAACGGGTATCTGCTGGCGGCCGCGATGTCGCTGGCGATATTCGCGGCGCTTGCGGCCCGCCTGGGTTATCGCCCCGTTTTTCTGGCAGGTCTGACAACCTTTACCCTGACATCGCTGGGTTGCGCGCTGGCGAAGACGCCCGAAGTGCTCATCGGTATGCGCGTGCTTCAGGGGATCGGCGGCGCGGCGACGCTGAGTATTGCCCCCGCAATCCTGCGATCCGTATTTCCCGGGCGATTACTTGGCCGCATTCTGGGGTTACACGCTCTGCTCATCGCCTCCAGCTCCGCTATCGGGCCGGTATTGGGTGGGACGATCCTTCACACCCTGAGCTGGCAATGGCTGTTTGCGATAAACGTGGTTCCCGGCACCCTCGCCTTACTGCTGGCGGTCAAAGCGCTGCCGCGGGATGCGGTTCGAAAGCAAGCGCCCTTCGACACCCCGGGCGCCATATTGTCGGCGCTGCTGCTGGGGTCGACGATCATGGCGGCGAACAGCCTCCAGGAGGCTACTTATCACCCCGGCAGTCTTTGCTGGACGGTGCTCGCTGCGCTGAGCGGCATGGCGTTTATCTGGCAGATACGCCGCACGGATAACCCCTTACTGCCGCCGACGATGTTTAAAAATGAACGTTTTACCCTCGCGGCCTTCACGTCAATGATTGCTTTTGTCAGCCAGGGGATCACTTTTATTGCATTGCCTTTCCTGTTTCAGAGCGAATACGGCTACAGTCCGGTGTTGTCTGCCCTGCTGTTTACGCCGTGGCCGCTAGGGATCGTACTGATTGCGCCGCATGCAGGCCGGTGGGCGGACACGATTTCAGCCCCGGCGATATCCACCCTGGGGCTGGTGATTTTTGTCGTGGGTTTGATCCTTCTTGCGACATTACCCGCCCGCCCTACAATGTGGGATATCTGCCTGCGGAGTCTGGTATGCGG
This sequence comes from Enterobacter cloacae complex sp. GF14B, assembly GCF_004136805.1. Taxonomy (NCBI): domain Bacteria; kingdom Pseudomonadati; phylum Pseudomonadota; class Gammaproteobacteria; order Enterobacterales; family Enterobacteriaceae; genus Enterobacter; species Enterobacter cloacae complex sp. GF14B. Next base: position 49,627 of record NZ_QFRV01000013.1, on the reverse strand, counting down.
CATGGGGTTTGGCTGCTTTCAGAGTCCCAATAACCGGGAAATGCTCTCCAACGTTATTCGTGAGCATGCGAGCTATGCATCCGGTGTTTTATCCATTATGCGCACGTTCGGCCAGTGTCTGGGCGCCGCCGCCGTGGCCGTTCTGCTGGCCGCAGATGAAAGGTCAATTCATGTTGCACTGTGGGTCGCCGCCGCGGCTTCTGCGGTAGCGGTCGTCGTCAGCGCGAGTCGGTTGCGTAAAATCACTCATCCTGCGGAAACAGGTTGAGCGAGCAAAAGCTCCCGGGTCGCATCTTCAAAATTAGGGCGCGGCCCGTACACCACTTTTACATGCTGTAATTCATTAATGATTTCATTACTGATGTCGTGACCATAATCCACTGTAGAGGCGCTATCTTTATTGAAAACGACCGAATAGTGATGATCTATTCTGTATTTTTCAACGGTATCAGAAATGACTTGCTGGCTTATATGCCGCAGGCGACCCTGCTCTGCCCGCAGTTGCGTGTTTTTACTCATATCATCGATCGCTTTCATTTCACGGCGCAAGGGTTCTGGCAGAGCGTAATATTTTTTCTCAACTTCAAGCGCGGATTTTTTAGCTAATGCGAGAAGCGTATCGTTCTGCTTTTTTTCCTGTGCCAGTAACGATGACTCACGCAGGATCCGCTTGTAAGAAATATACGCAACCCCTTTTTGCCCGGCGTGAGGTTTAAGGTGACTGTTGAAAGAATATGCCCCAATAAGACATACAAAAATTAACAGAATGACTGAAAAGCGTGGCTCAGACCGTTTAGTTATCATTGTCAGTTCCACCAAGTGAATAAGGTCGCACAAGGAATCTACACGATAGAAACACATAACGGTAGCGCAGAGGTGTACAAAAATAAACCGCAGCGCTACCCCCTGTCATGATCAAAGGTATCAATTATATTTAAGGGTGATTGTCCCGGTGGCATTTGCTTGCCCTGGCGTGACAACGTCACTGGTTTTGTAATACCACGCTTTGAAACGTAAGGTTTCAGACTCTCCGGCCCCGCCTGCATTTGCCGGATCGCTATAGGTTGTTGCGGAGCCGATATCAGCAATCGCGGTACCATCGGCAGCAAGCCCACTGCCTTGTGATGCGGCTTTTACACGACTGGAATTAAAAGCTTGCACCTCCTGACCAATGGCCCAGTAGGTAAAACTGCGTAGCGCCGGTTGATAGGCTGATATCACGACCCCCACACCGGTCGCCATCGTACCCGACTCTGCCTGGTCTAAGGCAATCACTGAGCCATTACCATTGTCGCCCTCGGCGAGCGGCCCGTTGATGGTCATCGTCACGCTGGTGCCTGGCTGACAGCTCAGATCAACATCCTGTTCTGGCCCTTCCACCATTCTAAGATTGTCAAACGCAGAGGTATCCACATCGCCCATGTTAAACAGCAGGGAAGAAACGGATGCTGAACATCCCATCGCATAAACTTCTATCTGCGTATTAGACAAATAGACTTCTGACGCATTATCACCGTTATCCGAACCGCTTTGCCCCTCACGAAATTCCACCGTCGCCAGTTTGCCGCTCTCCAGCGCCAGATTACCGCCCGGAATTGTGCCCCCCGTTGCAATCAGCTGCACGCGATAGGCCGAGCCAGCTAAGGTATGGCTACTTCCCCCATCGCCTGGCTGCCATGAGTTATCAATCGGACGTTCATTATCATACGGACCGGCCTGGTTGAGCGTGTAGGTCTTTATTCCAATTCCCGGTATCGTGGTGGGATAAATATTATCCCCGACCGGTGACGCCGAGGCTAAATTATTGGCGTTATAATGAAATCCAACTTAATAATCCCTGCTACAGTTTTTAATCGTGACATCCCCATCCGTCCCGCTGATATAACCGGAATCGTACAGCACCTCGCCAAAAGTATAGTTTTTAGCACTGACCAACAGTTTCGAGGGTAACGGGATCGTCGTGACGGTAACATCATCGCCATTATCCCGGTTACAGGCCGCATGACTTAATAGTGGGACTATCCCCAGCAATAACACCAGATAATATAAATATTTAGACATGAATTTAGTCTGCTCACTCAAGCTCAGTTATAAACGACATTCAATGTGATCGCACTGCTGAATGCCCCCGGCGTTGGGGTGCCATGTGGAGTGTACATTCGGGCAGTAAAGGTCATTGCGCCGGTTTGGTTTTCAAGCGCTACGGGGTAGCTCACGCCGTTGGCTAGCGCGACGCCGCTGATAGGGTGTTCGCGATCGCGGATGAACAGCTGAAGACCGACATCGGTCGCGCCGCCCGTGTCTGCGGCCACCTGATTGGCGTAAATGACAGAGGCATAAGCCGGATCTTCAGCGTAAGGTGCGCCTGTAAAGGTAACCGTTGCCTGGCTTAACCCTGCGGTGCAGCTGTCAAACGCGATGGTCACTGGCACATTTCCTGTGTTCCCCCCCGCTACGGCAAAGTCTTTCCAGTAATATTTCCCGAGGTCGACTGCCTCCGGTTTGGTGACGTTACATGAGCCATCAATAATGTTTCCGGTGACATGAAACTCAATATCATTGTGATCGGTGTACGCCATTGCTGGCGACAAGCTCAGCATGAATACCATCCCCGGGCCGATGAGCGATTTAAGGCCGGGACGGAGAATAAAGCGTGACATTAATTTGCTCCCGACACGGGATGGCAAACCCCGTTGATGAATAAAATATCGGCCTCTTTTTTAGCGCCGGCCAGGGTGTAATCAACGGCGCACTGCTTGTTCGCCGACTGCCCCCACTTAACGGTTAACCGCCCTTTCCCGGCGAGCCCCACCAGATACACTTCCCCGCTGTCGCCAACGATACTGCTGCGTGTGTCGTCCGAATCGTCGCTGGTTTGTGTTACCACTGCGCCGAACGGTACCGGTTTACCGTTGTAGGTCAGCGTCATCATCGCCTTTTGTCCAATCCAGGTGTTGTACTTCACGCGTACTACCGCCCCTTTGGTCGGTACCACGGTTTTAGCGATGTTATCAATGGCCGCGGAAGTATCGCTGGCATCCACTGTGTTGAGTGAGATCGAATTGCTGTGATACGGACGAACGTACGGCACAATGGCGTTACCGAAATAGTCGGTATGAACGTTCGTCTGCCCGTTTATCGGCATACCGGAGACCCCCGGCGTTTCAACCAGCGCTACGCTATCATTGAGCTGACGCGCCAGGGTGATACCGTCGCGATGCAGCACCATGCCGCCGCGCAGGCTGTAATTCAGTCGTCGGCTGTAATCGTCATAGCTGTACCCTGCGGACATATCGGCATAGGTACTTTGATAGCCGACAGTGACGTTTCCATTAGTCGCTTCTGAATCGGCGTTATAGCCTTCTGAGACCTGCCAGCTGAGCTGATTTTCCTGCCTCGCGGTACCGGAAATTCCGATGTTGTGCGTGGTATCGCCGTTTTTACTGCTGTTCATCGAATAGTTAGCCGAAACAGACCGGGCAGCTTCACTGTGGCTGAAGGCGCTGAAAGGTACGCTCAGGTTAAGTGAGAAGACTTTATCGTCGTCGTAATTATCAGAATCGTTATTGTAACCGCCATTGACGTTTTTAGAGTGGGCATAGTTCAGCGAGTACGACACCGGTCCAAGCGTGCTGCTGAAGCCCAGGTTCATGGAGTCCGCATGTTCACTGTTCCAGTAAGAGGCGTCGTACATGTTCAGTGACAGGGTGCCGAAAGGCAACGTCTGTGAGATTGTCACATCAAAACGGTTTCGCTCCCGGCCATTATCAATAGTACTATTGCCCGGATCCCAGTCATTGAGAAAGTCCTGAAACGAAAGATAACCTCGGGTCGAGAATTTATAACCGGCGACGGCAATATCGGTGTTAGTCTGCTGAAGCGTCTTACTGTAGCGCACGCGATACGACTGGCCGCTATGGTGTTCCTGTTGTCGCATGTTGTCCGGCTGCGGGATATCCGCCCACGACTGGGAAATATCAAATGAGAGCGCTCCGGCGCTGCCCATATTAAAACCGGTTCCGGCAATCAGGTTGGAATAATTGTCTTCCGCCTGAATATAGCCGCCGTAAAGCGTGATCCCTTTTCCGACGCCCCAGGCCGCTGATCCCTGAATAAAGTTAAAATCCTCTGCACGTGAACCCGACCCGTCCTGACGGGTTTTGCCCGCCACCAGGCCATACTGCACCTGACCTTCACGTTGCAATACCGGCAGCGTGGCGTAAGGCACAATAAAGCTACTTTGCGTACCGTCGGACTCTTTGATCACCACCTGCAGATCGCCGGAGCTGCCGGTCGGATACATATCTCTGAATTCGAACGGCCCCGGCGGCACGGTAGCCTTATAAATGCTGTGACCGTTTTGGTATACCGTCACTTCGGCATTGCTGCGGGCTATACCGCGTATTACCGGGGCGAAGCCTTGCATGCTGTCCGGCTTCATATCGTTATCCGAGTACATTTGTACACCGGTAAAACCAACGCTATCAAAAATGCCGCCGCGCGTGGTTCCTTGTCCCAGCACCAGCTGGCTTTTGAGAGATTTAATATCACGTGAGACGTAGGTATACACGGAATCCCAGTCATTTTCGGATTCGGAATGGGTATAGGTGGAATAGTTACGAAAGCGCCAGGCGCCTACGTTCAGCCCCGGTTGCAGGCTAAGAAACTGATTACTGCTGTCGGTGCCGTTGCGCTGATGCAGATCCTGTTGACCCGAGACGCTGTAATTAAGTAAACCCGCCGTGATCCCTTCATCCCAGCGCTCCGGTGAAACATAACCCTTTGCGGTGTTAAATAAAGCAACCTGCGGCAGGATCAGGTCGAAACGCTGCTGCGCCAGATCGATTTTTTCGTCCGAGCCGGGGATGGTATACAGATCCACACATTCGCTGGCTTTTTCCTGTTCGCCAAAATAGTTATCGACACGAACGTTCCAGGCTTTAAGCTGAGTGACGTTTAAACATGCCCCTGTGCGGTCTGACGTAGGGGCACTTTTCAACCGTCGGAAAGATAGGGTTTTACTGTCTACCAGATTGCCGTTGATAAAAATGTCGACGTTATAGTCCCCGGGCGGCACCTCATCTTTGGCAAACAGACTGAGATCCATTGCTGGCACTTCTGCGCTGTCTGTTTCCAAAAGATGAGGGTTGAAATGTTCCTGCGCACGTGCGCTGAAAGAACTAAAGACAACACTGAGCCCGAGCCCTAAAGAAAGGACGTAGGTTTGTTTCACTTTTTCCATTGTAACCCTGTATCCGTGCGGGAGACTTACGGTGTCGATTAATATGAGGTGACTTTGTCCGGGCCTTTCACGCCATAATCATTAATAAGCGACCAGGTTACTTTGCCGTGAGGTGACATGACACCTTCAGAAATACTCAACGTGGAGAATGGCGCGACAAAATACTGTCCGCTTAACGCCTGGTGATTAATTTCAATTCGTGAGAAGTTCATATAAAAAGGTGTCGGGTTATTGACCTGTAAACCCTTCGCGGTCAGGTTCCACTTAAGCTTTTCCGCACTGGATTCTGGCGTCTGCCCCTGTAATGCTGCCGGACGGTAGATCAGCTTAATCTTTGAGTTGATGGCAATTTGCATCGTATTTTTACCTTCACTACCGTCGGTAGCGGGGATCCCTTTCACGTTCAGCCATAACAGCGATTCACGATCTTCCGGAACAGGTAAACCTGAACGCACAATACGAATTGACGCTTTTTTCCCGGCCTCCAGACGGAACAGCGGAGGCGTAATAATCATATTTTCTTTTTTTAACGGGCTGCCTTCAGCCGGGCTAATCCAGGACTGTACCAGGTTGGTGACTTTGTCGGAGTTTTCAACGGACAAAGAGACGGCCTGACGGGAGCCGTCAAAAATCACCCGCGTACTCCCGGTAACAATACTGGCGGATGCATTCAGGCTGGCGGCGCTGGCTACGCAAAAAATCACTGCGGCGATGGGTTTCATTATGCACTCACAAACAAAAAAGGAGGGTTTCCCCTCCTGCGGGATCAGTTATAACGGACGTTATAGGTAATAACAGCGTTAACATCGCCGGCAACAGCCTGCCCGGTGGCAATCATCTGCGCGGTATAGGTTTGGCTCGCTGTGCCATCTGTGAAAGTAATAGGATCGTTATCTGCATTATTTTTAACGATGGTGCCATTTGAACCACCCTGCTTGAGCTGAACGGCCACGTTGGTTGCCGCGCCCAACGTGGCGGTGTTAGCGAAATATGATGGATCGGCCGCATCAGCATCAACAGGGCCTGAGAAGACAATATTTGCAGTCGTGCTGGTTGGGCAGTTATTCAGGTCGAACACAAACTGTTTTGGCGCGCCAAGGTCGCCTTTTGTAGCGAGGTCGGTTGCCGCCGTTGAGCCCAGATCAACGGTCGCATTTGCCGTGCCGCCATCAACGGCAATATCACAACCCTGATCGAGCACCGTTCCATTAAATGTGATAGTGTTAGAAGCCGTCGCCGCGCTCGCGCCACAGAAAGTCAGAATAAGCGTCGCACCAATTTTAGTCAGTTTCATTCGTTGATATCCCAATAGAAATAATAAATATCTTCATTTTTATTCCTGCCAGGACGAGGCAATAACAAAGCAGCACCGCTGAGCTAACAATGAATAATGCACCGTCTGTGACAAGGCTAATATAAACGCTCAGGCAGGAATTAGATTCGCAACATCAATAAACGACATCAGCAAACCCGAAGTAAGGTTACAAGAAAGTTACGAAGTTTCGTAAAATAAAGTAATTTAATTTTAGACAACCTTTTGTTATGGCCTGGATTGGCATTTTGTTAGCATTCGCGCTGTTTTTTCTGAGCAATAACGCCACCGGCAGTGTTGCTAGCAGCATATCCAGACTGACATATTTGAGCGAATGAGAACAATAGGCATGATCAACAAAAAAAACATGATCGCATTAACCCTTTGTGGCCTGATGATGGCAAGTGGCAGTGCGCTGGCGGGCCTTCCTTCTGGTGACAGCGACAATAATATTAATACCAACCCAGAGAACGATGCGGGGACTCAGGGCACGGGCGGCGTAGTCCATTTTACCGGTAAGATTACCGATGCATCCTGTAATATCACCACCGACTCAGCAGGGCAAACCGTTGAATTAGGCACCTGGGCTGCAAGCTACTTTGCCACCCAAAAAGAGACCACTCGCACGCCTTTCCAGATCTCAGTTGAAGGTTGCCCGGATTCCGTTAAAACCGTTGCCGTGTTGTTTGATGGTAACAAAGATGCGAATGATAATACCCTGCTGGGTTTAAACTCCTCCGTGGACAGCGATGGCAATACGGCGACTGGCGTTGCCGTTAAACTCTATGAAAGCGACCGTAATACGCAGATTAAAATTGGTGATATTTCTCAGAGTATCGACCTTGCCGAAGGGGAAGATTCAAAAACACTCAATTTCTACGCCAATTATAATGCCACCACCGATGTCGTCAGCACCGGAGAAGCCGACGCAGATGCCAATTTCCTGATGGTTTATAACTGATCGACTGATGATAAGCAGAGCTTTCTCTGCTTATCTTTTACCTCTACGGGGATCTGAAAATGAAGAAACTCACCGCGGCCCTGTTTTTTTATTCGCTCGGCATGAGTCTGTCAGCACACGCGGGGGTTGTGATGGGCGGTACGCGTGTTGTTTACCTTGAGGGGCAAAGAGAAGTGGCATTTTCCATTACCAATATGGAAAAAGAAACCCCTTATCTTATTCAGTCGTGGATTGAAAATATTGACAGTAAGAATAAAACCGCTCCGCCCTTTATCGTGACACCTACGTTATTTCGTTTAGATGCGGAACAGAAAAACTCGCTGCGCATCAATTATCTTGGAACGCCGTTACCCACTGACCGGGAATCTGTTTTTTGGCTTAACATCAAAAATATTGCCCCGAGCAAAAAAGCAAACAGCAACAAATTGCAGATTAACGTGAAGTCAAAATTCAAGTTATTTTTCCGTCCCGCAGGGTTGAAAGGCAATGCCGAACTTGCATACAAAAAATTAAAATTTACCTGTCGTAATAATACGCTTAGCGCACACAACCCCTCGCCCTGGTTTGTATCGTTTTACAAGGTCAGCGTTGGGAACACCGACCTTGAAATGCCGGGAATGATTGACCCCTTCTCCGATCGTCAATGGCACATTCCCTGCTCGGGGACCATTCGCTGGCAGGCGATCAACGATTACGGCGGGCTGACGAGAGTCGCCACGCAATCCTGACGCTGTGACAACACGCCTTTGGCGAATGTAGCCAACGACCGCACATGCATTCTCTCGGCCCACGCAATTTACCCCGCATTTATACGCTCGCGATGCTTGCGAGTGCGGCCACGTCTGGCATTCATGTGCGCCGGGCACAGGCCGATGAGTACTTCGATCCTCAGGCGCTGGAGATCACCGCATATCAGCAGCAGGCTAGCGATTTAAGTTATTTTTCCCGGCAAGGAGGTCAGCAGCCGGGACGTTATCGTGTCGCGGTTGTTGTTAACCAGACGCAGCGGAATGAGCGCGAAATTGCATTCGTTGATACCGGGGGAACGCTCTCACCGGTCCTCAACCTGGCGTACCTCAAGAGACTTGGGATAAACATCGAGGCCTTCTCTTCGTTCGATGCGCTGCATGACGAGGAGACATTTACGGACATCGGCAAATATATTCCCGATGCGTCGACGCATTTTGACTTCACCCATCATCGGCTGGTTTTCAGCATTCCGCAGGCAGCCATGTTGCAAAAAAGTGCCGATTATATTCCTCCCGAACAGTGGGACGACGGCATCCCCGCTGCTTTTGTCGATTACAATCTTACGGGCTCGACAACCAACATTGACAATATTCATGACAACAGCAGCTATCTGAGCCTGCGATCCGGTATCAACCTGGGGGCGTGGCGTTTACGCAATTACGCCAGGTTTGAATATGGTAATACCCATCACTGGCAGTCCCAGGGAACATCACTCCAGCGTGCCATTACGCCGCTGAAGAGCGCGTTAACAATAGGGAATGCCTACACGTCTGGCGAGGTTTTTGACAGTTTTCAGTTTACGGGGCTTCAGCTTGCCTCGGATGAGAATATGCTGCCGGACAGCCAGCGCGGTTTCGCGCCCACGATCCGCGGGGTCGCTCACAGCAATGCCCGCGTTAGCGTTCGCCAGCACGGTTACACCATCTATGAAACCTATGTTGCGCCTGGCGCATTTGTCATTAGCGATCTCTTCCCCACTGCGCAAAGCGGCGATCTTGAGATCACGGTCCATGAAAGTGACGGCAGCGAACGCACGTTCACCCAACCCTACTCCTCGGTGGCCTTCATGCTACGGGAGAAACGACTGAAATTCAGCGCCAGCGCCGGACGGTATAACAGCCCTGACGCCGAGGGCGACACCCCGCCGTTTGTTCAGGCCTCCGCCTTTTACGGATTGTCTTCAAGCCTGACGCTGTCCGGCGGAGCGGAGCTTTCCGGCCACTATCAGGCTCTCGCGCTGGGATTAGGTAAAGATTTTGGCCGGTTTGGGGCACTGGGTGTGGACACCGTTGCGGCGAAAGCGCAGCTCAGTGATGACAGGCTGGCCCACGGGCAGCAAATTCGTGCCCAGTATCAAAAAAATCTCGCTGAAACGAACACGTCGCTCACCCTTTCGACCAGTCATTACACGACGCGTGACTTTTACAGTTTCAGTGAAGCAAATGATGACAGCGATCCGGACCAGCATGTGCATAACCGGCGTAACCGTACGCAGTTCAGTTTGACGCAGGATCTCGGTACGCTTGGCAATATCAGCGCTTCCTTTTACCGTCAGGATTACTGGAACGCCTCGGCGGTCGATCAAACCGTCCATCTTGGTTATTACGCTAACTACAAAGGGGTGTCGTTGAGTGTTGGGTATTATCTCACCCGCTCAAGCGCTGATGATAGCGACAACGAACGGGCGATAAACCTTAGCATCAGCGTCCCACTCAGCCGCTGGTTACCCGGCGCAACAACCAGCTACAGCCTCAACAATAACCTTGATGGCCATACTACCCGGCAGGTTTCGCTGTATGGTACGGCGCTGGCCCACGATCGCCTGAACTATAACTTCCAGCAGGGCTTCGACAACCAGGCCAATACCGCGAACAGCAACCTTGCGCTGGCTTATCACGGCGGTTATGGCAGCGCCAGTCTCGGGTACAGCCACGATCGCTATAGCAACCGGGTGAACTACGGCGCGGCAGGCGGCATTGTGGCAACACAGTATGGGGTGACGTTGAGCCAAAGCCTCGGGGATACCCTGGCGCTGATCCGCGCTGACGAGGCGTCGGACGTTCAGGTTGAAGGAGCGACCAATGTTCACACCGACTCCCGAGGTTATGCCGTGATGCCAACCTTATCGGCGTATCACAAAAACACCATTTCGCTGGATACCGAAACGCTGGCAGAAAATGTCGATCTGGACCAGAACAGCAGAACGATTGTGCCGACCAGCGGCGCGGTCGTCCTGGCGAATTACCATACCCACGTGGGCATCAGAACGCTCATCACCCTTACGGCACACGGCCGCCCGCTTCCATTTGGCGCCAGCGCGTATGTCATGAATGGGGAGTCTGCGAAATCAAGCGTCGGGATCGTCGGTGAAGCAGGACAGGTCTACCTCAGCGGCGTGCCGCTGCGCGGAACCCTGCATGCCAGCTGGCGACATAAAGGTCAGGACATTCGCTGTAGTGCCCCATTACGCCTTCCTGACACCGCCGGTCGTAGCCCGGTCACGCTTCTGAACCTTCAGTGCCAATAACTTACTGAGATACCTGTGAACAATATCAACCGTTTAATCCGTCTCCTGATGCTCGCTTTTTTGCTGATTCACGCTACGGCAAAGGCGTCTCAGACCTGCCCGCCGACCATGGGTGATGCGGTCATTAACTTTCAAAACTACTCGATCACAGATAACCCCTCGATCCCTCCGGGGTCGATGCTTTCAGGCGCTATCCTGGGCCAGGAAAACCGCTCATTTTATAACTGTCCTGAGGGAACCGGCCCGGTGACGATGCGCTTTGTGGCGAATACCGCCTTAACCGTCGCGCCCGTCAGCGGTGTGGCGCCCAACGGTACAGGCGCCCCGGCTTCCGTTTATGACGTGCCGGATATTCCCGGCGTCGGGTTTGCGGTGGGCGTTCGCGAAACCACGCACTGTGCGGCCGAACCCGTGCATTACATCGCCTCGGGGGATGACAACGTTGCAATTTGCAACACAAACGATCCGTCGCAAATGGCGACCCAGTTCTTCGTCGTGTTTTACAAAACCGCGCAGGAGATTGTCTATGAACAGCCGAACAGCGGGCAAATTCGCGCAGGCACGCTGATTCTGGAGGACGCTAACGGCGCGGTGATATCTGAAGCTGGCGTGACGGTGGAAGTCGCCGCCGCCGACCTGAAAGTGCATAAATCGAGCTGTTATATCTCGGATAACAACATCACCGTCAATATGGGACAAAGTAGTGTAAGCGATCTCAACAAAGGAATGGATGGGGATAAACACCGCTTCATCATCCCTCTGGTCTGTGACGCATCCCAAACGGCAGCGGTGAAGATCGGGTTCTTTGGTCCGACTGAAAAAGACGCGCAGAATCACGATGTGCTGGCGCTAAGTCAACAGGAGAGCGCCGCTACCGGCGTGGGGATCCGCATTCTGTATGGCGATAACTACGGTGCCGCCAGAGGCACAACCGTTCCTCTCAACAGCACCGGAGTCGAACCTTTTGCCAACGCTGCCCGGCAGACCGCGTTTTCCCTGGATTACGACGCACAATATGTGCGCACCGAAACCCAGGCTACCGCGGGGCTGGCAGACAGCCTGGCGACATTTAGTCTGATATACAACTAAGCGCTACTCCAGCGCCAGCAGCGCAAAACTCGCCAGCCAGTGCCCGCCGCTGTAGTGGCTGCCGACAACATGCTCCACGCTTGCCGAAAGATGGCGCGCAACGGCATCGTGTAATGGCTTCCGGGCGTGATGATTTTCCGGCAGAGCACGGACAATGTGCTTCATACACCAGGCGCGGCTGAGGTTAAGCCCGTCCAGGTGCGCGATTTTCGGGTCGGTGCGGTCGCTCACCTCTGCCGGGTTCATCAGCGCAGAAACGGCGCCCACTTCAGGCAGAAACGCATCGAACCAGGCCGGGAAATCCTCCACCACCTTACTCATCAGCAGGGCCTCGGTCAGCGCTCCGGAGATATACTCGTCGCCACCCGGCTCATAATGCGCAGGATATTGCGTGTCCGCGAGGTAAAACCGCGTTGCCGCGTCCAGGATGGCGCGCTCAAGCGTGTCATCGTTCACCGCCCGGGCATAATCCAGCCCCAACGCGAGCGCAAACGCCGTGTTGTAGTGCGTCCCGACGCGGATCGGATAGGTAAGCTTGCTGAGGTAATCCACCAGCCGCTGGCGAATATCCAGCGTTAACGGTTGCAGCGTCTGGTACCAGCGCTCCGCCTGCGGCAGTGACGATTGCTTCAGCTCCTGCGCCAGCGCCAGCAGCCAGCCGTAGCCATAAGGCCGCTCAAACGACGCGCGGAACGGCGCGGTAAAATAGGCCAACTCCTTCGCCACCTTCTCGTCGGTCAGGTGTTCTTCGAACAGAGTGATGATCTCTTCCCGGCACGGCAGTTCGGGCCAGAGACGCAGGCAGCGCAGCAGCAGCCAGTAGCCGTGCACCGCAGAGTGCCAGTCAAAACAGCCGTAAAAGATCGGGTGCAGCTCGCGAGGCGGCAGAACGTCGCCGTCATCGTTGAGCAGATGCATAATGTGGTTCGGGTATTCCTGACGTAAATAGGTCAACGGCATTCTGGCGAAGGCGTCAGCCTGATGTTGCGTTAATTCCATTGCAGCTCCTTAGCGAAACACGAGGAAATACATTAAGAACACGTTCACCACCAGCAGGGTTAACGCGGTCGGGATCTGGATCTTGATAACCTGATATTTGTCTTTTAGCTCCAGTAGCGCGGCGGGCACAATGTTGAAGTTGGCGGCCATCGGCGTCATCAGCGTGCCGCAATAGCCAGCGTACATACCGATAGCCAGCAGCGGCGCTGGGTTACCGTGATGGACATTAATCAGGAATGGCAGAGCGATACCGGCGCTTAACACCGGGAAGGCTGCGAAGGCGTTACCCATGATCATGGTAAACAGCGCCATCCCCACGCAATAAATGACCACCAGCATGAAGCGGCTGTCCGGGTTCACAAACAGGCTGACCACCTTTTGTACCGATTCGCCGGTATTCGCCACCACAAACACCCCGCCGAGCATGGCGAGCATCTGCGGCAGGATCGCCGCCCAGCCAATGGTATCGACCAGCCGACGCGACTGACGAACCGCATGCAGCGGCGTACCTTTTGTCAGCCACCAGCCGGTGAGGATAGCTGCCACACAGGCCACGCACAGCGCCGCCAGCGTAAGCTGTTTCTGGTCGAGCAGATAGACACCGCCAATCGACACGCCTTTCAGAAATAGCGTCCCGATGACCGTTACCACGGGGATCATCAGTGCCGGTAAAAACAGCGAGTTTTTCAGCCGGTTCGACGAGGCAACACGCTCCTCCTCGGTGGACATTTTATAATGCCCCTTCCCGACCAGCCCGAAACCGGCCAGCAGCGCAATCACGATAACGGCGCCGCCAATAATGCGATACGCCAGGGGCTTACCCAGCTCCTGCACCATCAGATCGCCAAACAGGAAGATCCCGCCAAACAGAAACCAGAACAGCGCCGTGGTATAGCGTTTCGGGTTAGCGCGATCGCGAAGGGTCATCACAACCAGCAGCATCACGACGAAGCCGATCAGGTAGTACACACGGTTAATGGTGATGAGGGTCATCATGGTGCGATCTCCTGCGTACCCTGCTCTGCTTTCCAGGCCATCACGTCGCGACGAATGCTGGCATCGAGGCGTAGCAGACGCGTCATATGGATGATCAGTGCCGCAATGGCGGTCGGAATGGCCCACAGGCCGATATGCAGCGGTTCGATCCCCTCGATCCCGTTCTCTTTCAGGAACGCATCAATCAGCAGTACCGCGCCAAAGGCGATAAAAATATCTTCCCCAAAGAAAACCGCGATATTGTCACACGCGGCGGCATGGGCTTTGATTTTGTCGCGGATAGTCTGCGGCAGTTCCCCGTATTCATTCAGAGCTGCCCCTTCCGCCATCGGCGCCAGCAGCGGACGCACCGTTTGCGCGTGGCCGCCAAGCGACATCAGGCCCAGCGCAGCCGTTCCTTCGCGGGCAACAAAGTAGAGCATCAGGATACGCGCCGAGGTGGCGCTGGCGATCTTCGCGACCCAGGCCTGGGCGCGTTCTTTCAGCCCGTAATACTCTAATAGGCCAATCACCGGCAGGATCAGAATGAAGGTGGCAAGCGATCGGCTATTCACGAACTTTTCGCCAAAGGTTTCCAGCAGCATACCGAAATCCATGCCAACCAGCAGGCCCGTCGCCAGGCCCGCCACCACGACAACCAGCAGCGGGTTGAAACGCAGTGCAAAACCAATAACCACCACCGGAATCCCGATAAGTGGCAACAGTGTAGAACTGTCCATAAACGTTACCCTATCCAAAGTGAGCGTTGCGCGCCGACGGCTATTTTTTATACTTCGCAGCAGAGCGAAGCCGGTGCATTACGGCGCGCGATGTTGTGTTTTGCGTGAGGCTCCACAGAACCTGCACTAAAAAGCTATATCTGAACGTCAAAAACATGTAAACAATTTATCAATAAAATGTTCTTATTTTATCGACGGGTTTACATTTCGGGGGAAGGATCGTTATGACAGTAAAGAAAAAGACGACAGCGTTAAACCACGACGATATTGCGGACGGGCGAATCGTCTCCTCCCGTCATCTCGTCTCAGAGCGGTGTGCTGAATTATCAGAGCTGGAATATGCGCTGATCATGACCAGCAATGCGTTTAACAAATGGATGGTGCGCTGCATGACCGCAGCGGGTGAACCGGATATGGGGGCCTTTGATGTTTCGCTTCTGCACCACGTGAATCACCGCAACCGTAAGAAAAAGCTGGCTGACATCTGCTTTGTGCTGAACGTGGAAGATACCCACGTGGTGACGTATGCGCTGAAAAAGCTGGTCAAGACGGGCTACGTCACCAGCGAGAAAGCGGGAAAAGAGCTTTTTTTCTCCACTACGGAGGAGGGAAAAGCGCTGTGCATGAAGTACCGGGAGGTGCGGGAGGCCTGCCTGATCAACATTCATGCGGAAAGCGGTATTCCGGGCGCGTCGATTGGCGAGACCGCGCAGTTACTCCGCGCGATCTCCTCCCTGTATGATACCGCCGCACGCGCGGCGGCCTCGCTTTAAGGACGGCGGAACAGGGTGATACTCCGCCCGGCCAGCTCGTAATCGACAGATTCAGTGATGATTTCCCCCGTGGGGGCATCCTCCGACGTCGAGAGTTCGAGCACCCAACCCCCTTCGCCAAACTGCGGGATCTGGAATGGCACCGTACCTTCAAACGGGTTAAACAGCATCAGCACGTCTTGCCAGACGCCCTCTTCCTGCTCAAGATCAGGACGGCTGATGGCAAGACCAAGGGTGGAACCCTCGTCCCACTGTTCCGACTGCTGCGGTCCGCCGCCGGCGTTAAACCAGCGGATCTCCAGCCCGTCGCGCCAGTTCTCACGTCGCAGCAGCGGCTGCGTCGCGCGCAGGGCAATCAACCGACGGGTAAAGTCGCGCAGCTTCTCGTCGTTTTCAGTGAGTCCTTCCCAGTTTACCCAGGAGATCTCGCTGTCCTGACAATAGCCGTTATTATTGCCCTTTTGCGTCCGGCCAAACTCATCGCCTGCCAGCAGCATCGGCGTGCCGTGCGAGAAGAAGAGCGTGGTGAGGAAGTTGCGCTTTTGCCGCTCGCGGGTGGCAATGATATCCGGGTTTTCCGTCGGCCCTTCCTCGCCGTAGTTATACGAACGGTTATCGTTATGTCCGTCGTTATTATCTTCCCCGTTATCGGCGTTATGTTTCTCGTTGTACGATACCAGGTCGTTCAGCGTGAAGCCGTCATGCGCGGTGATAAAATTGACGCTGGCCCACGGACGACGCCCGCGCAGATCGTACAAATCACCGGACCCTAACAGACGGGCGGCAAAATCGTTAGAAACGTTATCCCCCTTCCAGTATTCACGTACCGTATCGCGGTATTTGTCGTTCCACTCACCCCAGCCAGGTGGGAAGCCCCCCACCTGATACCCGCCGGGGCCGATATCCCACGGCTCACCGATGAGCTTCAGCTTCGACAGCACCGGATCCTGGGTCACGGCATCAAAGAAGCCGCCGCGCGGATCGAACCCCTCTGGCTCACGTCCGAGAATGGTCCCGAGGTCAAAGCGGAAACCGTCAATCTGCATCGACTCCGCCCAGTAGCGCAGGGAGTCCATGACCATCTGTAACACGCGCGGGTGCGAAGTATTAACGGTGTTCCCGGTGCCGGTGTCGTTGATGTAATACCGGTGCTGATCCGGCATGGTGCGGTAATAACAGAAGTTATCAATCCCCTTAAACGACAGGGTTGGTCCCAGCTCGTTGCCCTCCGCCGTGTGGTTATAGACCACGTCGAGGATCACCTCGATGCCCGCGTCATGATAGGCACGCACCATGTCGCGGAAACCCTGGATGCCCGCCGGGCCGTAATAGCGGGACGCTGGCGCAAAGAAACCGAGCGAGTTATAGCCCCAGAAGTTTTTCAGGCCGCGATCGAGCAGGTGCTGATCGTCAGGGAACCAGTGAACCGGTAGCAGCTCGACCGAGGTAATGCCGAGGCTTTTGATGTACTCCACCGAGGCTTTATGCCCCATCCCCTCAAACGTACCGCGCAGTTCAGGCGGAATAGCCGGGTTAAGCTGGGTAAAGCCTTTTACGTGGCTTTCATAGACCACGGTATGCGGCCACGGGATATCGGGCCGGCGTGAGTCCTGCCAGTCAACGGCATTGGGGTCGATGACCTTACATTTGGGCGTAAATGGCGCGCTGTCTCGCGTATCAAAACTGAGATCCAGCTCATCGTGTCCCAGCTCATAGCCGAAGTGGGCATCGTTCCACTCAATGTCACCCACCAGTTCACGGGCATAGGGGTCAATAAGCAGCTTATTGGGGTTAAAACGGTGACCGTTCTCCGGATCGTAGGGGCCATACACACGGTAGCCATACAGCGCCCCCGGTTTCAGATCCGGCACATAGCCGTGCCAGACCTCATGGGTATATTCCGGCAGTTCCAGTCGGGCGATTTCTGTTTTTCCCGAAGGATCAAACAGACACAGCTCCACCCGCTCCGCGTGGGCGGAAAACAGGGCGAAGTTTACCCCTTTCCCGTCATAATTTGCGCCCAACTGCTGGCCATGACCGGCCCGAATTTCAAACGTTGTATCCTTTGGCATTTTTGTTCTCCTCGATTAGTCGCAGGTAAGCAGAACCAACAAACATCCCTTTTCAGACGTTAAATCCAGCGTCTCTGGCAGAAGGCGACGCTCACCGGTAAACAGATCCCGGTAGTGCTTCCCGGCCAACTCCTGGGGTATGGCCACGATAGTGTTGGCCCACAGCAACGCATTGTCGGTGACGTCAAACACCAGACGCGGCACGGCGACGATCAGCGCCTCGTCATCTTTTATGCGGGCATAAACGATCAGATTCTCCTCCCGCTCACCGGTTACCTTCAGCGGCAGCCAGTCGCCGTAGCGGAAAAGTGCGGGGTAATGTGGCCGAAGCCGTAACAGCGTGGCGGTAACGTACTGCTTCACGCTGCCGTCTCGCCAGCGTTGCGCATCGTTAAAAACGGTGCCATCCGCTACGCTGAGGTTTTCCGCCAGTGCGGCGAAATCCGGTTCGCGGCGGTTATCCGGGTCGACGAGGCTGAAGTTAAGCCCCTCGCTGCCCTGGTAGATGTCTGGTACGCCAGGCGCAGTCAGCTTGATCACCGTCTGGCTCAGGCTGTTCATTAACCCAGCCCGAATAAACGGCTGGAGTGCGGCACTGAAATCACGCAGGAACAGGGTGTTATCCGGGGAAAGCAGATGGCGCACGTAGTCCAGGACCACGCTCTCGTAACCTTCGTTGCTGTCGATCCAGTCGGTACGCTGCTTGGCCTCACGCAGGGCTTTCTCGATAAAGCCGAGGAAACGCTCTTCCAGTGACTTAAGGCCATCACGATCCTCAGGCGACAGGGTTGCTGGCCAGACGCCCGCCAGCGCCTGGAAGATCATCCAGGTGTCGGCGGCGTTCGGCGCGGTGCCATCGTTGAGGAATCGGACCTGCGTCTGGTTCATCTGCCGCCAGCGCGCCAGATTTTCTCCCCACAGATCTGGCGCTTCCGTCAGCGTATAGAGACGAGCTCGTGCATCCTCGCCGCGTTTGGTGTCGTGGGTGGAGGTTCCCAGCAGCGCATCGGGCTGGCGGGCAAGACGAATGCGCATTTCCTGATGAAAACGGGAAAGTGAAAACGCGCGCGGCGTCGGGTCGGCGCCGACTTCGTTCAGGGCCAGCTCCAGGTTATGGCGGAAGAACAGCGTATCCTCTACCGATTTTGCCATCAGCGGCCCGGTCAGTTGCTGAAAACGGGTGCGGAAAAGCGAGGCCAGCGCGTGGTCATGCTCCGGCAGATCGCCGGTAAGAATACGCACGATCAGGCTCAGAGCGGGTTCAGAGGCGTTGACGCTGGCGACCACACGGCTGAGCAGCGCCACATCCGGTGGCGTCAGTCCCTCAGCGGTGCCGTAGGTGCGATACACCGGAAACGCGATAAGCAGCTCACGCAGGGCATGGCGGATATCATCATGCTCCACTTCGGCGCCGTTATGCCCGGCCAGCTCGCTGGCTATTTTGAGCAACGTGGTAAATTCACCCTCAAAATTACGATCGGTCATCAGCCCTTTGGCGTTGCGAAGTTCCGCCTGCCTGTCCACGGTCGTACCCAGCGTCTCGTCGTAGAGCATCTCCAGCCGCGAGAGGTTGGTATCATCCACCAGCACTTCCGCCAGGGAGGCGATAAACTCATAACCCGTAGTACCTGAGATGGGCCACTCCGGAGGAAGCTGTTCCCCTTTGGCGAGGATTTTTTCCACCGTGATGTAGCAATCCGGTCCGGTAGCCGCACGCAGTCGCTGCAAATAGCCCAGCGGATCGGCAAGCCCGTCCACATGGTCAATGCGCAGGCCGTCGACAACCCCGGCGTGGACAAGCTCAAGGATCAGGTGGTGCGTATCTGCGAATACCGCCTCATCCTCTACCCGCACGCCGACCAGCCCGGTGATTTCAAAAAAGCGACGCCATGAAAGCTGTTTCGGCGCTTCACGCCAGGACATCAGCCGCCAGCTTTGCGCCTCGTGGATCTCAGCGATGCTCTTGCCTTCGGCATACGTGCCGGGATTAAGCGGATAGGCGGTATCATAGTAAACCAGCGCTGCGCTGTTTGTGACACTGTCACGTTTTAAAGTGATAGTCCCCCGCTCCAGCTCGGCTTCAAAGGTGTCGCCAAGAAACGGCAACGTCAGCGGTCGGGACCAGTCGATATCAAAATACGCCGCATAGCGGCTCTGCCCGCCATGTTCGATAACATCGCGCCACCAGCGGTTTTCCAGCGAGGTCGACATATGGTTAGGAACGATATCCAGAATCAGCCCCATCCCCGCCTGTTTCAGCGCCGCCGCCATGCGGTCAAACCCTTCCCGCCCGCCAATCGCCGGGTCAATTTCGTTGGGGTCGGTCACGTCATAGCCGTGGGTGGAATTCGTGGTTGCGGTGAAAACAGGCGACGCGTAAAGATGGCTGATACCGAGGTCTTTCATATACGGAATCAGGTCTGCCACGCGGTCAAAGGTCATGCCGTTGCGAAACTGAATTCGGTAAGTAGAGGAAGGGATCATAGCGCTGCTTCTCCATCAGCAAAGCGAACAACAATGCTGTTCGACGGCAGGTTTTCGACTGCCTCCGGCCAGCTAAAGATCGTTTTTCCGGGCAGGTCCGGTAAGGCGAGCGGCTTTTTGCCGATATTCAACGCCAGCGACAACGTGCCGGACGGAAAACGCCAGCTCACGGCAACCATGCCGAGCGCCGTTTGCAGGACGTTACCCTCCACGGTGCCCCGCTGTTTCAGTAACGGGACGATAAAGCGCTGACGCAGCACAATCAGCTCGCGCGTGACGTGCAGCCACGCCCTGCCTTCCTCCGTGTCTGCCTTGTTCCAGTCAAGCTTCGACCGCATAAAGGTATTTACGTCATTGGGGTCCGGTACGGTTTCATCGTGCCCGGCATGGCCGGTAAACTCTTTCGCGCGCCCTTCCCGCACCGCTTTCGCCAGGTCGCCGTGGAAGTCGGTGAAAAAGAGGAACGGATGCGTTTCGCCATACTCCTCGCCCATAAACAGCAGCGGAATATGGGGCGACAGGAGCAGCGCCGCGAACAGCACGCGCGTTTTATCCTCCCCAGCCAGAGAGATAAGCCTCTCCCCCTGGGCACGGTTGCCGACCTGGTCGTGATTTTGAATAAAATCGACAAAAAACTGTGGGGGTTGCTCGCGACACTCTACCCCGCGCGATTTTCCGGTCTGAAGCGAGATTTCCCCCTGGTAGACAAAGCCTTCTGCCAGCGCCCGCGCCAGTTTTTTCTCCGGCTCAAAGGCAAAATCCTGATAGTAGGCGTGTGATTCTCCCGTCGCGAAGACATGCGCGGCGTTGTGAAAATCATCATTCCATTCGGCGGTGAAAAGCGGCGTCTGACCATGCTCATCACGCGGATGCAGGAAAATCACGTTGCGACTGTCTTCGGTGGTCAGATGGATATGCCGATCCGGAAAGGCGTCGCGGATCCGTTGCGCTATCTCGGGAAGAATATGGGTCTCAGCGTCGTCATGGATCTGGTCGATGGCGTCGAAGCGCAGACCGTCAAGATGATACTCCGAGAGCCAGAATAACGGCGCCTCAGCGATGTATTGCCGGACAGCTTCAACCTCATAGGCAATACCGTTGCCCCACGGGGTCATACGATCCTGATGGAAAAACGCCGGCGAGAGCAACGGCAGGTAGTTCCCTTCCGGGCCAAAGTGGTTGAGTACGATATCCAGCACCACGGAAAGCCCGAGCGCGTGGGCGGCATCAATGAAGGCATGAAAATCATCCGGTGTACCATAAGCCGAGTGCGGGGCATACAGCAGTACACCGTCATACCCCCATCCGCGCGCGCCCCCGAACTGGGACACGGGCATCACTTCCAGTTGCGTAATACCCAGTTCGGCCAGATAAGGCAGTTTGTCGATGGCCGCCCTGAAGGTTCCTTCCCCGGTGAAGGTGCCGATATGCAGCTCGTAGATCACCGTCTCTTCCCACGGTCGTCCTTGCCATTCGCGCTGAGCGGGCAGGCTGCGACGCGGGTCGATCACCACCGACGGGCCATTGACGTCAGCCTGCTGCGCGCGCGAGGCCGGGTCCGGCACCGCCATTCCATCCTGTAAAACAAACTGATACGTCGTACCGTGCCTGATGCCGGGCACGTCAATCTGAAACCAGCCGTCGCCCACCGCCGCCATGTGAATGTCGGTATCGGTTAAACGCAACGTGAGATCTTTTTGCCCTTCTGCCCAGACGCGAAAACGTACAACGTCATCGGAAATAAACTCAGCACCCCAGTGCCTGCGACATGTTCTGAATTCCATTCATTGTCCTCGAATGACCACATTTTACGCGGAACGAAATACAAGCTTAGACCAGGATCTACAGAGTGTTATGCCAGCAGAGTATGCCGCTTCGTCTATTATCTATTTATAACTCCCACTTAAGGAATACTATGCATATTCGAAAAGGATTAAGCACCGACCTTGCCCGTCTTGAATGCTGTGATTTTTCTTTTACGGTCGATGAGATTGCCAGAGAGCCTTTTCTCAATGGTGATTTGCATATCGAGGCGCTGACCGAACCTTATCTTAAAACCTATGAACTGGATCTCCAGACGCTGGAAAATCATTGCGTTAATCCGGATTCAATATTTCTTATCGCCGAAACGGATGACGGTGAAATCGCCGGTTTTATTACCGCGTCCTGCAACTGGAATAAATTTATATCGGTGGATTACATTGCCGTGGAGCGTTCAAAGCGTCGTACGGGCGCGGCGCACAAGCTGATGTCCGCCACCCACGTCTGGGCGCGAAGCCTCAATGCGCCCGGGTTACGGCTGGAGACGCAGAACGTTAATGTTTCTGCCTGTCTTTTTTATCGTCACTATGGGTTTATTCTCGGCGGTTACGATCGCTACCTTTACAACGCCCTGCCGGAAAAAGATGAGGTCGCCCTTTTCTGGTATTACATGCTGGCTTGAGAAAATATTTTATATCCGCTACCGGAAGATAGATTTGTCTGAATTTGTCAATTTTGCCCGCTTACGTTTAATTAACGACTAATCTTGGAATTCACTATTAAGGAGGCCGGTATGTCTACAGGAAATAATCACACGCTGCATTACCCTCGTCCACCGTTTGCTGAACAACCGCAAAGGGCCCCCGGGCTGGCATCGGAAATGAAGCCAATACCGGATCATGGTGAAACAAGTTATATCGGGTCAGGAAAACTGGCAGGAAAAAAAGCGCTGATTACCGGCGGTGATTCCGGAATTGGTCGCGCGGTAGCGATCGCCTATGCCCGTGAAGGCGCAGATGTCGCTATTGGCTATCTGCCGGAAGAGGAGTCCGATGCGGCATCGGTCATTGCGCTGATTCAGGCTGAAGGCCGTAAAGCGGTCGCCATTCCGGGCGACATTCGCGTGGAGTCGTTCTGCGACACGCTGGTGGAAAAAGCCGTTGCCGAACTGGGCGGCCTGGATATTCTGGTGAATAACGCCGGACGCCAGCAGTACTGTGAATCTATCGACGATCTCACCACGGCAGATTTTGACGCGACGTTTAAGACCAACGTCTATGCCCCCTTCTGGATCACCAAAGCTGCGCTACGCCATTTGCAGGAAGGCGCCGTGATCATTAACACCACTTCCGTTCAGGCGTTTAAACCGAGCGCGATCCTGGTGGACTATGCGCAGACCAAAGCCTGTAACGTAGCCTTTACCAAGTCTCTGGCCCAGCAGCTGGGACCGCGTGGCATTCGGGTGAATGCCGTCGCGCCAGGTCCATACTGGACGCCTCTTCAGTCCAGCGGCGGCCAGCCGCAGTCCAAAGTTCAGAAGTTCGGGGAAGATACGCCCCTGGGCAGACCGGGCCAGCCGGTTGAAATCGCACCGCTGTATGTATTGTTTGCCTCCGATACCTGCTCATACGCCTCCGGGCAAGTGTGGTGCTCTGACGGCGGTACCGGCGTGCTGTAAAGCATCCTCTCAGACCTATCCATTCCATGGATAGGTCACATTCACTTCCCGGCGGTTCTCAAAAATCGCAGTTGAACTATGATGAACTTACTATTGAGGAGCCCATCATGTTTACTGTGAAAAAACTTGCGATATCAACCCTGTTGGCCGGTTCGGTTTTATTCTTTCCCGCTATCCACGCGGTGGCCAGCGTTCCGCAGCATGTGGTGAAACAGCAGGCTGGCGGCTACAGCGTTCAGGTTGGCGATACGATTGTCACCGCCTTTACGGACGGGAGCGTGCCGCAGGATCTGCACGCCTTACTGCGCCGGACGACGGCGGAAAATACCGATGCGTTACTGGCTAAAAACTTCCAGGCCAATCCGGTGGAAGCGTCGATTAACGCGTTCTATATCGCCATCCCCGGCCACAAAATTCTGGTGGATACCGGTTCCGGTCAGCTGTTTGGCCCCGGCAAAGGCGGGCGGCTGATTGAGAGCCTGGCGACCCAGGGCATCAAACCCGAAGATATTACCGATATTCTGATCACCCATGCTCACTCCGATCACGCTGGCGGCCTGGTTAAAGACGGTCAGCGCGTGTTTACCCGCGCGCAGGTGTATGTCGGCAAACCGGATATCGATTTCTTCTTTAACGACGAGAACCAGAAAAAGTCTGGCTATGACCAGAACTACTTCGACGTCGCGCACAAGACCTTAAAGCCCTATCTGGATGCCGGAAAAGTGACGACCTTCTCCGGCACGGAACAGCTTCTGCCGGGCATCAGCGGTACGGTTCACCCGGGTCACACTCCAGGCTCCGCGTTCTACACGCTGGAGAGCAAAGGTGAAAAAATGACTTTTGTCGGCGACATCATTCACGTTGCCGCGGTTCAGTTCCCACAGCCCAACGTGACGATTGCTTACGATGAGGATCAGGACGGCGCCGCCCGGGTGCGCAACGCTGCTTTCGCTGAGTTTGTGAAAAATAAAGCGCTGATTGCGGCGCCACATCTGCCTTTCCCCGGGATCGGCTATGTGACGAAATGTGAGCGGGACGGCTACGCGTGGGTTCCGGTGACCTATACCAACCGTGACGCAAAATAAGATGTCCCCCTCCGATATGGATATGGACCTGATCCTGACGCTGGATGCGTTACTCAGGGACCAGAATATCACCCATGCCGCCGCGCGGCTGGGCATCAGCCAGCCGGCGATGTCTGGCCGCCTTGCGCGCCTGCGCGTGTTGTTTGGTGAGCCGCTGTTTGTCCCTTCCCCACACGGACGTGGGGTGTTACCGACGCCGCGCGCCGAGGGGTTAAGGCCGCAGGTCGCGACGGTTTTGCAGGGTATATCGGCGATGCTTGAACCCACCACGTTTAACGCGCAGAACAGCAACCGCACCTTTGTGATTGCCCTGCACGAGAACCCGGCGCTGATGCTGGGGGCAGAGTTGCAGAATCAGATTAGCAGTGCGGCGCCAGGTATCCGCCTGCGTTTTGCGCTCCCGGAAACCCAACTGCTGCCAGCGCAGATGGAAAATGGCGATGTGGATATTTATGTCGGCGTTAACGCGGTGGCGCACGATGCATGGGTCAGACGCAAGCTGTTTGACGATGAATATGCCACAGCCCAGCGAAAAGGCCATCCGCGCGGTACGAGTCCGATGGATCTGGATAGCTATTGTAGCCTTTCCCACCTGGTGGTTTCATCCGAGGGCGACCCGTTCGCGGGCTTTGTCGATCAGCATCTGGCGGGGCTTGGCCACCAGCGTAACGTAGTGATGTCGACGCAAAGCTATGCGATGGCGCCTGCGATTGTTGCCGGTACCGATTTGCTCTGCACCTTACCCAGACGCATGTTGCTACGGTTTACGCAAACGCTTGATATTTTTCCGCCGCCGCTGGATCTCCCGCCGATCGTCATCGGTATGTACTGGCACCCGAAAAACAGCCAGGATCCGGCTAACCGCTGGCTGCGAGAACAGCTTCTTCAGGCCGCCGGACGTCAGGTATGATCGAGGATACTCATCAATTTTTTCAGCACCTCAGAGCGAATAATCCGGTGGCAAACCAGCGTCAGCTCGCTCTCCCGGAGTCGGTCAAGAATATTCACAAAGACGACGTTTTGTACGCATATCGCCTTCGCTGAAGCCGGCAGCATGGCGATGCCAAACCCTGCCGAGACGAGGCTTATCACCGTGGGGACATCGGTGGCATTTTGCACAACGTCAGGCTGTATGCCCGCGCTGTGGCAGGCATCGTAGAAATATTGCTCCAGCCCCATCCCCTCCGGGTCGCGCAGGGCGATCCACTTCTCCTCTTTCACCGACGCAAGCGTCAGCGCGGCGGAGCCCGCCAGGCTGTGTTGACGAGGTAAGGCCAGCACGGCTTTTTCCGTTGTGAAAGGACGGCTTTGCAGATCGTCAGGCAGCAGCGGTAACGGGGCACGAATAATGGCCACATCCAGCTGGTTGCTTTGCACGCCGGTATAAAGGGTTTGCACATTTCCCGTCATCATGGAAAGGCTGATGGCGGGCCAT
Organism: Enterobacter cloacae complex sp. GF14B; assembly: GCF_004136805.1. Taxonomy (NCBI): domain Bacteria; kingdom Pseudomonadati; phylum Pseudomonadota; class Gammaproteobacteria; order Enterobacterales; family Enterobacteriaceae; genus Enterobacter; species Enterobacter cloacae complex sp. GF14B. The sequence continues at coordinate 23,744 of NZ_QFRV01000013.1, read as the reverse complement.
TTCTCATGTAAAAGCCGCAGCGCGGCGGGCAGCTTACTGTCGAATATCGCACTTGAAACACATCCGAGATTCAGCACGCCCTGTTCTCCTCTGGCCGTCTGTCTGGCATCCAGAATCGCCTGATCGGTCATTAAAATCGCGACTCTGGCTTTACTGAGAAACGCCTCACCGGCTGGCGTCAGCGTCAGGCGACGATTCGCCCGGCTAAAGAGCATTACCCCCAGACGATCTTCAAGCGTTTTTATCTGCTGACTCAGCGCGGGCTGCGCCATGTTAAGGCGCTCCGCCGCTCGATGCATGTGAAGCTCTTCCGCCACCACGATAAAATTGCGCATCAGTCGAAACTGCATACCATGCCTTTATTATTGATAATAAAATTCATATTAAAATAGCATAAATGATGCAATTGATAGCCCTCTTCGTCCGGTTAAGAATGGATGCATTCATCCGAGGGGGGAAAAATATGGAAAACCACATCAACGATCTCAGAAGTGCTATCGAACTGCTAAAACGCCATGAAGGTCAATACCTTGAAACCAGCCATCCGGTCGATCCTGACGCGGAGCTGGCGGGTGTGTACCGGCATATTGGTGCTGGCGGCACGGTAAAACGTCCGACGCGCATTGGCCCGGCGATGATGTTTAACGCTATTAAGGGATACCCCGACTCCCGTATTCTGGTCGGAATGCACGCCAGCCGCGAGCGGGCGGCGCTCCTGTTGGGCTGCGATCCCTCTGAACTGGCAAAACATGTCGGCCAGGCCGTGAAAAACCCGATTGCTCCCGTTGTGGTTCCGGCGGCACAGGCGCCGTGTCAGGAACAGGTGTTTTATGCCGACAATCCGGACTTCGATCTGCGTAAATTGCTTCCGGCACCGACCAACACGCCGATAGATGCCGGTCCGTTCTTCTGTCTGGGGCTGGTGCTGGCAAGCGATCCGGAAGATGCCTCACTGACCGATGTCACTATTCACCGTCTCTGCGTGCAGGAGCGCGATGAGCTCTCCATGTTTCTTGCCGCGGGCCGCCATATTGAAGTGTTCCGTAAGAAAGCCGAGGAGGCGGGCAAACCGTTGCCGGTCACGATCAATATGGGTCTCGATCCCGCTATCTATATTGGCGCCTGTTTCGAAGCCCCTACCACGCCCTTCGGCTACAACGAGCTGGGTGTCGCCGGCGCGTTACGTCAGACCCCCGTCGAGCTGGTGCAGGGTGTGGCCGTAAATGAAAAAGCGATTGCGCGTGCGGAAATTATCATCGAAGGCGAACTGCTGCCGGGCGTGCGCGTAGAAGAAGATCAGCATACCCACACCGGGCACGCGATGCCGGAATTTCCCGGCTACTGCGGGGAGGCTAACCCCTCCTTACCGGTAATCAAAGTGAAGGCCGTCACGATGCGTCATCAGGCGATCCTGCAAACCCTGGTAGGACCGGGCGAAGAGCACACCACGCTGGCCGGTTTGCCAACGGAGGCCAGCATCCGTAATGCGGTGGAAGAAGCCATCCCCGGTTTTCTGCAAAACGTCTATGCGCATACCGCTGGCGGCGGCAAGTTCCTTGGCGTATTGCAGGTGAAAAAACGCCAGCCCTCTGACGAAGGGCGTCAGGGTCAGGCGGCTCTCATTGCGTTAGCCACCTATTCCGAGCTTAAAAACATTATTCTCGTCGACGAAGATGTGGATATTTTCGACAGCGACGACATCTTGTGGGCGATGACGACCCGTATGCAGGGCGATGTCAGCATCACCCATCTGCCGGGGATCCGCGGACACCAGCTCGATCCGTCTCAGGCGCCGGACTACAGCCCCTCCATTCGTGGCAACGGGATCACCTGCAAAACGATTTTCGACTGTACGGTGCCCTGGGCGCTGAAGTCCCGCTTTGAGCGTGCGCCCTTTATGGAGGTAGACCCAACGCCGTGGGCACCTGAACTGTTTAAAAAATAGCGTTAACCGGAAAATCTTCTTCACCCTTCACGGGTGAAGAACCTCACGCTGAAATTGCCGCGTCCCCTGCTTTCTTGTAACCTTTGAGCGTTTATCACATCCCCATAAAAAATGAGACTACCGGACGCCTATGACAGCACATGTTTCCAACGATCCTTTGCATGGCGTAACCCTCGAAATGCAGGTTAACGCGCTGGTTGCGCGATATGGCTGGAATGAACTGGGCAACCGAATCAAAATCAACTGTTTTCGCAAGGACCCGAGTGTTAAATCGAGTCTGAAGTTCCTGCGCCGCACCCCATGGGCGCGGGCGGAAGTTGAAGCCCTCTACCTCGACTCCCTTCACGATGACGGTAACGGGGAACAGGACGAACCGGCGTTTAATCCCTGGACGGATAGCCGGACACCCAGGAGCTAACACGCAAATGATGCGACACGTAAAACGGACTGGCGCGCTGCTTGGCTGCGCGCTTTTACTGGTAAGTTGCACTTCCAAACCACCTAAATCACTCGTAACCCCGCTGCCGCAGGCGAAACCTGTACAGCAGACTAACGAACCCATGCGCGGGATCTGGCTGGCGACCGTCTCCCGTCTCGACTGGCCTCCCGTGTCATCGGTGAATGGCCGTAGCGCGGACCAGCGCATCGCCCAGCAACAGCGGGCGCTGACGGACAAGCTCGATAAGCTGAAAAATCTTGGGATCAACACCGTCTTCTTTCAGGTAAAACCGGACAGTACGGCGCTGTGGGCTTCTAAAATACTGCCCTGGTCAGATACCCTGACGGGGACTATCGGGGAAGATCCCGGTTACGATCCGCTTCAGTTTATGCTGGATGAAGCGCACAAGCGTGGGATGAAGGTTCATGCCTGGTTTAACCCATACCGCGTTTCCACCAACACGAAGCCGTCGACCATCGCCGCGCTTAACCGCACCTCGTCGCTTCATCCTTCGAGCGTGTACGTCCTGCATCCGGAGTGGATCCGCACCTCGGGGGATCGTTTTGTTCTCGACCCGGGCATTCCCGAGGTGCGGGACTGGATAACCCAGGTGGTGATGGAAGTGGTAAATCATTACCCTGTCGACGGCGTTCAGTTCGATGACTATTTTTACACCGAGACGCCGGGCTCCCCCCTGAATGATGCCTGGACCTTCAGGCGCTATGGCGAAGGATTTGCGTCAAAAGCGGACTGGCGTCGACACAATACGCAGCAGTTGATTGTGCAGGTCTCCAGGGCGATCAAGCAGGCTAAACCTGAGGTCGAATTTGGCGTCAGCCCGGCGGGGGTCTGGCGCAATCGCTCCTTCGACCCGGCAGGCTCGGACACGCGCGGCGCCGCAGCCTATGATGAATCCTACGCTGACACGCGCAAATGGGTACAGCAGGGATTACTGGATTACATTGCGCCGCAGATCTACTGGCCCTTCGCCCGCGACGCGGCACGTTACGATGTGCTGACAAAATGGTGGGCTGACGTGGTGAAACCAACCCATACCCGTCTGTATATCGGGATCGCGTTCTACAAAGTGGGCGCGCCTTCCAGAAACGAACCGGACTGGACGGTGAACGGCGGCGTACCGGAGCTGAAAAAACAGCTCGACCTCAATGATTCACTGCCAGACGTTAAGGGCACCATCCTGTTCCGTGAAGACTATCTTAACCAGCCGCAGACGCAGGAAGCAGTAAATTACCTCCGGGGACGCTGGGGTAGTTGACTGAAAAAAGGCAGAAACGTCCTGTTTCTGCCTTTCTTTTTACGGCTTCGGTCCGAACATTGCCTCAAGCTGTTTTGCATCTGGCATACCCACGACCTGTTGCAGTTCGTTTTGCTCATTCAGGTAATAAATAGCCGGTGTGGCATTCGCGCCAAGACTGTCCATGAGCGTCTGGTGATTTTGCAGGATCTCAACGGTTTCCCGGGAAGCCGCAGCTTCAGGTTTCGGCAGCTTTTTACCGCCGGACAGCTCGTACGCTTTCCAGGCCGACACCGGATCTTTCGCATTCAGGATCGCGGAGGCGTTACGCCCGCTGTTCGGGTTAAGAAACGCAACCAGCAGCGTGTTGAGCTGGACCTTGCCAGCCTTCACCCACGGCTGCGCTTCAGCCCAGAACTGCTTGCAGTACGGGCAGTACGGGTCGGCAAAGACGAAGACTTTGCGCGGGGCACTCTCCGCGCCCTCCTTCAGGGGATGCGCCGCATTGAGCTTTTTCCACATCTCGCGGCCCATCGGGGCGTAGATCTCTTTCTGGAAAAAGGCCTCGCTGAGGTTGGTTCCCTTCTCATCATACAGATAGCCAGACACGACGTGCTTTCCGTCAGGGGTCAGAAAGAGCGTCACGCCCATGTCCTGATATTGCCCCAGCCACGCTGGCGCGCCGCCGGGGGCGTCAATTTTCTTAATGATCTTGATGTCCTGCTGTTCACTGAAGTGCTTCACCACATCCGGAAGCGACTCCTCTGCGCTGACCAGCCCCGAAACCATCAGAGCAGAGAGTAACAGCACCTTTTTCTTTGCTAACCGTTGAAGCATAACGACCCCTCTAAAATATTGTTTTTCAGAGTGGTCGAAGTTTATTGCCCTGTCAACGCTTCATAAATATCCTTGAGGCGACTACGCAAAAATCGCACGGCTTTGTGTTTGCGGGATAATAACGCCTGCACACTGTCGCCTGTTTCCTCTGCCAGCACCTTCATGCTGTAGCCCTCAAATTCCGTTTTTTCAAACACCTCGCGCTGAGGTGGCGGCAGTTCCGACAGGGCTTGCCCCAACTCTTCCCATAGCAGCATGTTGAGATACTCCTCTTCCGGCGTTTGCGGTACGCCGAATAACGTTTCTGCAATCTCCTGCTCCGGAAAGTCCTCGTCATCTGCTGTCAGGTACCCCGGCAGTGAAACCTCGTGCTTTTTTCGCGCCCGGTCGATCATCTCATTTCGTGCGGCGCGAAACAGCCAGGCGGCGACGTTCTCGACAGGTTGTTCCACTTTCATCAACTGCCAGGTCACTTCCTGAAGAATATCATCGACATCATCACGAACCGCAGTCCTTCCGCGAATGAAGGCTTTTAGCCGCGTGCGGCAGGCATTGAGTGCCGAGATCAGTAATGATTCCCCCGCCTCACCGGCTTTCATATCGCTCACTCGGCTTCCGGCGCTTTTGCACCGTTATCATCTCGCTTTTCATCCCGGCCATCGTGCCACCGGCAATGACCGTGGCGCCCAAATCCCGCCCGACGCTGCTGAATGAAGGCCTCACGTTGTTCGGGGCTCATATTCATCCATTGTTCGTGCATACGGCGGTGCGCACCGAACATGCCCGGACGGAAACCCAGCCCACCGAAAAGAATGCGGCTCAGCAGCAGGATCCCCAGCGCCTGCCAGAAGCCAATGGCTTTAACCCCCAGGATGGCCGGGAGCAACGCGTTCCACAGGGACATGACCAGCAGGCCAAGCACCACGAACAGGGCTGTGCCAATCACGATGCCCTTACCCATACGATGGCGGCCCAAACCACGCCCGTGACCTTTTCCGTGCATATCAAAATTTCTCATGTGTACCTCGTTTATATTGAATGATTATGGTCTCTGATGAGGTAGACGGATGAGGAACAGAAATATTGCCGGGGAAAGATAAAATTTATGTGATAGCGGCTTTGTACGGATAACAGTAATGGCTGAAGGAGATTGTGCAGCGGCTACATGCAGACATTAAAAAGGCTCCCTCAGGAGCCTCTCTGAACATCACGCCGTAGCAGGCAAACTAAAGCTCGAGATACTCTGGGACAGCTGCTGCGCCTGCTCCTCCAGCGAGGCCGCGGCGGCGGCGGATTGCTGCACCAGCGCCGCGTTCTGCTGGGTCACACCGTCCATCTCCGTTACGGCCTGCCCAACCTGACCAATCCCGCGGCTCTGCTCTTCTGAGGCAACCGAAATCTGTTCCATCAGCATATGCACTTTATTCACAGAGCTGATAATAGAATCAATCACCTCTCCCGAACGATTCACCAGTTGTGCACCGTTTTTCACGCTGGAAACAGACTGGGCGATAAGGCTTTCGATATCTTTCGCCGCCACCGCGCTTTTTTGTGCCAGGGTGCGCACTTCACTTGCTACCACTGCAAATCCTCGCCCCTGCGCGCCAGCACGCGCCGCTTCAACGGCCGCGTTTAGCGCCAGAATATTAGTCTGGAAAGCAATGCTGTTGATGACGCTGGTGATGTCTTCAATACGCTTCGAATTGGACGCGATAGTATTCATCGTTTCGATGACTTCACGGGTTACCGCTTCACCGGTATGGGCATTTTTCACGGCATCCTGCACCAGCTTACCGGCCTGGAAAACGTTGTCGGTGTTATTCGCCACCGTCGCGCTCAGCTCTTCCATGCTGGCGGCCGTCTGGGTCAGGGCCGAAGCCTGTTGCTCTGTACGGGAGGCCAGGTCGATATTGCCGGAGGCAATTTCCTGCGCCGCATGCGTCACGGTGTGGCTTGCGTCGCGCACCTGAGAAATGGTGGAGAGCAGCGCCTGGCGCATCTGCTCCATCGAGGACATCAGGTGATTGATTTCATTCCCGGAATCACGCTTGATCGGTACCGGTACGTCCAGCTTCCCGGCCGCAATCTGGCGACAGTGCTCGCGCGCCAGGTTCACCGGCGCAAAGACCACGCGTTTCATCAGCAGGCTGACGGCGAAGATCACCACCACGAACAGCACCGCAATGCAGGCGATAATAACCAGACCCGACACGAAATTATGACTCGCATCCTCGTTCAGCGTTTTGGCGTACTTCTGGTGAACGGAGAGAACCTGATCGAGCACAATTTCATATTGGCGATCGAGTTGAGACACCACGGGAATAAGAGCGTTGAACCGCGACACATCGTGAGCGGCGGCAGCGGCGATGAGAGGCGCCAGTCCCTGGTTACGGTAGTTTTGCCACGCCTCCTGGTAGGCAGTGACCAGCGGGGCTTCGTCCGGCAAACGCGGCGAGGCCATAAACGCCGAAAATGCACTATCGGCTTTGGTCAGCGCCTCTTTAACCGAGGCCAGTTTCGCAGACGGGTCGGTAGCGTCCCCCGCTTCCACCATTTTCACATACTCCATAACCCTGACGCGCAGGGTTCGGCTGTGGTTAATGGGATCAATAATGGACAGAACCACCTGAATTTCTTTGTTCACATTATCCAGCGAAGTATTACTTTTAATGATGAGCCCAACGCTGGTGATAGTGCTGGCCACAAAGAAGAAAAGCAGGGAAAACAGGATAATCAGGGATGATTTTTTCAACGACATAACACACCTCAGGGATATAATTTCCCTTTGGTTATCGGCTGAATCCAATCTTTAATTAATTAAAGTTATAGATGTACCGCTCATACGTTACCCTGTCACTCCACGGCCTTGTATCGCCGTTGCAGGGTGGCATCCAGCTTACGCTGGATCGGCTCCGGCGTTTCCCCTTCAATCAGTTTGCCAATCAGATCAAAGCAGTGCCAGGCGAGCTGGCGGTTATCCTGACGAACGGTATCGACAGGAATGGTCAGAGAATCATAGAGATAGTGATCGTCAAAGCTGGCCAGACGCATATCGCTTTGCAGCAGATTATGTTGCCCCATATAGCGCAACACCCCTTCCAGCAGACCGCAGGCGGCGGTAAAAAGGGCTTTTGGCGGGCGGCCCAGGCGTGCGCAAAGCTCGGCAAACATTTCGTAGCCGGAGCTCGGATGGTAATTACCATGAATGATCCACTCCGGACGTAACTCGACGCCAGCGTCACGCAGCCCCTGCTTAAACCCTTCCAGACGGTCACGCGTCGGGGAAAGCCGCGGCTGGCCGCCGAGGAAGTAGAACTCATCCGGATGCTGGCGCGCGATGTCGGCCACCAGTGTGGCGGTTGGGGTAATTGAATCGGTGAGGACCAGCGGCAGAGTACTGTCGTTCATATGACGGTCAAAAAGCACAACGGGCAACTGTTCGCTCAGCTTTTGATAGTCCGCGTCGTTGAGCATGCTGGAGGCGACAATCAGCCCGTCCACCTGGCGGGCCACCATGTTATTGACCACCACCGTCTCCTGGCCCGGATTTTCATCGCTACAGGAGATCAGCAGCTGAACACCCGCCTCGCGGCAGAGGGTCTCCAGCTCATGAGAAAAAACGGCAAACCCGTAGTTGGTGATTTCTGGCACCACCAGACCAATGGTGTGGCTGCGGTTGTCCCGCAGCGAACGGGCGTGAATACTGGGCTGATAATGATGTTCTTTGGCAATCGCCAGCACGCGCTCGCGTGTCTCCTCCGCCACCCGAAGCTCTTTGCTGCGGCCGTTCAGCACCAGGCTGGCGGTGGCTTTTGATACCCCCGCGAGCTCCGCGATATCTTTAATGGTGACGCGTTTTGTTTTTCTCACAACGACTTAGATCCGGCTGCCAAAACCTCTATTCTATCATGCAGCTGCGCAGCGACCAGTAGCGTAATGTGATGTCGGACGCACCTTCGAAGCGTACCTGGGCCGGATGGTCAGGAAAATAGCGGCTGCTCATGACGCCTTCACCGTGATTGATGAAAATTTCGACGCTGGAACGGTCACACAGCACGCGTAAATGATGAACAGTGCCCTGCCAGTAGCGGGTCAGCGTGTCTGCGGTTTTCAGACTGGCGCGTTCCAGACGGATCCCCGCATCATCCACAATCAGTCGCAACGCGCCGGCAAAATACACGTTCACGCACGAGGCGCTCAGTTCGAACTCAAGACGCGCTCCCGCCAGCACCGGGGCATCGCTGGCGCGTCCCTGCCAGTGGTGTTCATCCTCGCGCAGCGTTTCCAGCTCACGGACCGGGGTCTGCCAGAGCTTACCGTCGCGGTAGCGCAGCTCGCGAGGACAGGTCATCTGGTGGATCCAGCCGTGCGCCCGCGTAGGCTGGAGCATCTCTTCGCCGTCCGGCACGCCCATCCAGCCGATGAGGAGGCGGCGGCCATCTTCTGCCACCGTGGTTTGCGGCGCGTAAAATTCGAATCCGGCGTCAAGCTCATGCAGCTCGCCGTGCGTAAATGCAGGCGTTTGATAATCAAAGGCCCCGCTCATCCAGACGGCCGGATAGGTGTTGAGATAGCGATGCGGTTCGCGCGCCAGCCCCTGCGGGCAGCAGATCAAGACGTGTGTGCCATCAAGCGCAAACAGATCCGGGCACTCCCACATATAGCCCGCGTCCGTGAGTCCGTTGACGCCGTGACCGGCGATTTCGCCGCAGGGCGCCCAGGTGTGTAAATCGGCTGACGTAAACAGCAGCACCTTGCCGCGCTTATACCGATCCTGCGCCCCGAGCACCATGTACCACTGCCCGTCATGGCGCCACACTTTCGGATCGCGGACGTGCCCGGTATACCCGTCCGGCAGAGGCAACACCGGTCCCAGTTTGGCAAACGTGCCGTCGTCATTTTGCACCGCCAGACACTGCCAGGCGGTGCGGCCGCCATCGTCAAACTTAACGTTGCCGGTATAGCACAGGGTCAGCACACCGTTGTTATCCACGGCGCTGCCGGAGTAACAGCCGTTGCGGTCATACTCTTCGTCAGGCATCAGCGCCATTGGCTCGTGCTGCCAGTGCACCAGATCTGCTGAGCTCCAGTGTCCCCAGCACTTGTAGCGATGATTGCAGCCCAGCGGGTTCCACTGATAAAACAGATGATAGCGTCCGGCAAACCAGATAAAGCCGTTCGGATCGTTCATCAGCCCCGTCACCGGCGCGGGATGCCACTGCGGATAGTGGCTGTCCGCCAGCGCACGCGGCTGGCCTTGCATCACGGCCTGCAATACGGCAGGCCAGCGGGAAGTTAAAGTCATTATTCAGAGTCCGTCTTATATTTCAGCAGCAGAGAGACGGTGAACGCCACGCCAAATGCAATCACCATGCCGATAATATAGTTGAGCAGCGAGCTGGCCTGAACGATAGCCATACCGGGAATCGCGGTCAGGCCAACGGCGGTCATGTAGACATGCACCGACACCACCCAGGCACCGCCCGCCGCACCACCGATCAGCGCCGCGATAAACGGCTTCACAAAACGCAGGTTGATGCCAAAAATTGCCGCTTCGGTGATGCCCAGCATCGCGGAAAACGCCGACGGTAAGGTAATGGCTTTGATTTTAGCATCGCGGGTTTTGAACCACACCGCCAGACACGCCCCGCCCTGCGCCACGTTCGCCATCGCCCAGATCGGCAGCAGGAAGTTAACGCCAATCGACGGATTACCCAGCAGTCCGGCCTCAATAGCGTGGAAGCTGTGGTGAATGCCGGTAATGACAATCACCGAATAGAGCCCACCAAACAACAGCCCGGCCAGCCAGCCCGCGTGGGCAATCAGGGTGCTAAGAATGAAGGAGATCCCGTCGCCCAACGCGCGTCCCGCCGGGCCAATAATCAACAGCGCGATAAAGCCGGAGATAATGACGGTCAGGAACGGCGTCAGGATCAGATCTAACGCATCCGGTATTGCCCGGCGCAGCTGTTTTTCCACAATGCTCATAAACCACACCGCCAGCAGCACCGGGAAGACGGTTCCCTGATAGCCAATCATGGCGATTTCAAGACCGAAGAAGTTCATGGTGTGGAAGCCGGACGCTACGCCCCAGGCGTTGGTCAGCGCCGGATGAGTCAGGATGCCGCCGAGCGTTGCCCCCAGATACGGGTTGCCGCCAAACTCCCGCGCGGCGGTGAAGCCAATCAGGATCGGCAGAATAATAAACGCCGCCGAGCTGCACATATCCAGCATGATATAGAGCGCGTTATCCGGATTAACCCAGCCGTAGGTTTTAACCATCCCCAGCAGGCCCATCAGCAGACCCGAGGCCACGATCGCCGGGATAATCGGCACGAAGATGTTGGAGAGCAGACGCGCGATACGCTGGAACGGGTTCAGCTTGCGGGCCGCAATATCCGCCGCTTCCGATTTACTGGACTCGCTAATTCCTGCCGCCTGAATAAACGCGGCGTAAACCTTATTCACCACCCCGGTGCCGAAGATCACCTGCATCTGCCCGGCGTTGCGAAAACAGCCTTTCACGCCTTCAACCTTGCCGATAGCCTGCTGGTCGGCAAGCGCATAATCGACCAGCACCAGACGAAGGCGCGTGGCGCAATGTGCCGCGCTGGCAATGTTCTCTTTGCCACCGAGCAGCGGAATCAGCTCGCGCGCAATATGATTAAAATCCATAGATACCTCTTCCTGACCTCTTTTTATGGTGTTTGAAACGCCCCCGCGATGCGGGAGCGTGAAGGGTTAAAACCAGGTTTCCATCTGCACCCCAAAGTTCCATTCCCCGCCCGCGTTAAAGCCGCTGCTGCCAAAGGCGTCATCGCTGGCGTAGTTATCCAGCTTGCTGCTCCAGTCCATCCAGGTGGCGAACAGACGCAGCTCCGGACGGCTGAAGAAATCGCCAATCTTGCCCGCCTTTAACGTCGGGGCGAAGGTCAGCTTGTAGAAGCTACCGTTAACCGCATTGCGATCCTTGTAGCCTTCCGGGCTTAAATCCATGTACTGATAGCTGCCCTCGAACGCGAGGGCGAAATTCTGGGTCACCTCTTTGATCAGACGCGTGTTGAGCGTGACCCACTCATAGCTGTCGCCCTTCACGTAGCGGTCCTTACTGCTTTGAGCCAGCACGGCGGGCGCAATGTGCCAGCCACCGCCCAGAGGCGTGACACCGTAACTAGAAAAACGCCAGGTATCGGCTTCTGACAGCAGCGCGCCGTCTGAACCAATGCTTTTCACCTCGGCGCCCAGACCGTGGCCGTAAAGGAGCGCCGTTTTGGCGGAACCTTCCCGCAGGCCGTAGAAGCTCTCGTTATGCAGACCAACCAGCGCATGTACTCCGTTATTGGCCGCGTCGGTTTTAATCGGATCGCCGTTGCTGTCCTTACGGTCGTCGTTATCTTTTGCTCGTAAGCCGCTGACCATCATCTGCACCGGCCCGGCGAAGTGATTCATGCTGAGGATGTAGTTCTGAACGTTGTTGTCGATCTCCTCTTCGCTGCCGAAGTTACGGCCATAAAGGGAGAAGTTACTGCGCAGCGTATCGTTCCACTTCACGTCGTAGACGCCGCCACCGGTCCCGGCGAGAAATACCACGTCGGAATCCAGCCAGTGAATGTCGAAGTTGTCGCGGTCAAAACGCTTACCCGCCCAGAAGGTGCTGCCCTTCAGCGCGCCGGTAAAGTCCGGCAAATTGCCCAGCTCGGCAAAGGCCTGACGAATGTTCAGGTCGCTGCTGTCTGCCGACCAGTCGTTATAGGTTTTCTGACCGTCGGCCAGCATCGCCTTAAAGCGCGTCGTCGCGCCATTCTCCAGCGTCTGTTTGTGCTCAACATTCAGCTCAACGTAGGTATCCGCTTCGTTCCCCAGACGCCCGATGGCCCCGCCCGTTTCCCCGGCGGGCGTCAGATAAGGGCCGCTTTTGCTGCTGGAGGCCGCGTCGTTCATCAGCAGGCCGGAACGGGCGTAACCGTGAAATTCAAAACCGCCTGTCCGGTCGGCTTTTTCTTCCAGCACCGTGGTGCGTTGCGCCACCGCCTGTGTGGAGGTTTGCGCTTCCTGCTGCGCAGCCACCAGCAGCTGTGTTTTCTGTTCCGCTGCCGTGGCGCGCTTTTCAGCAACCTGCGCGCGAGTTTCCGCCTCCTGCAAACGCTGCTCCAGCGCCGCCAGGCGCGCTTCGATACGGGTCATATCCGTCTGGGCAAAAACAGAGGTACTGCCGGCCAGCATGCCTATCATCACGGCAAGTCTGCGTTTTTTATACATTTTGTCGCATCCCTAATAACTATCGGTGAAAGTGCTAAATTGCTAAACCGGTTTAGGCTGGTGATACTAAACCGTTGAATTTTAGATCGGCAATGTTTTTTGCTAAACCGTTTTAGTAAGTGTGATCGAGGCGACAATTCAGGCCGCCGAATGGTGGCCTTGAGAGGTGAATTACAGTTCGTGATGATAAGGCAGCGCGGTCATTGCCCCTTTTGCGGTTGTCGCCAGCGCCCCACAGCGCTGCGCCAGCGTGATGACCTCTGAGAGACGGGCCTGGCCATAACGTGCCAGACCGAACAGTAGCCCTGCGACGAAAGCATCCCCCGCGCCAGTGGTATCAATGCATTCCACGGGTGATGCAGCATAGTGTGTCAACGCGCCTTCCTGCCAGGCGGTGACGCCCTCTTTTCCCTGCGTTACCAGCACCAGCCTGGCCGGACAGGTGCGCATCAGCGCCGCCAGCCCCTCATGGACCTGCGCATTTCCGGTTAAGAACGCCAGCTCTTCCACCGAGATTTTCACCACATCTGCACAGGCTAATGCCCGCTCAAGACACTGACGCAGCTCGACTTCATCGTGCCAGAGATCGGCGCGAATATTGGGATCAAAGCTGACGAATCCCCCCGCCTGTCTGATCGCGGCCATCGCCAGAAACGTCGCGGAACGGCTGGGTTCGGCGCTGAGCGCGATAGAGCAGACGTGCAGCCACTCCCCGGCGCGGAATGGCGGGAGATCGGCAGAGTCGAGGAATAAATCAGCGCTCGGGCGAACCATAAAGGTAAAGGAACGTTCACCGTCGTTATCGAGATCCACCACCACCGTGGAGGTGCGATGCTGCGGATCCAGCCGCAGCCATTCTGTATTAACCTGCTCATCCGCAAGCGTTTTTTGCATAAAATGCCCGAAGGGGTCGTCGCCCACCCGGCCTATAAAGGCGCTTCTGCCGCCCAGACGCGCTACCCCTACCGCGACGTTGGCCGGTGCGCCGCCAGGACATTGCAGCAGTTTGCCCTCTCCGTCGGGCAACAGATCCACCACTGCATCGCCAAGTACCCAGATCGTCTCCATATCACCTTCTTAGCTAAATCATGTTAAACCGGTTTAGCTATTTAAGCACAGGCAGGGTGTCGGGGAAATATGGCGAGGGAAAATTTGCTTAACCCACCCGATGGGGCCAGTGGATATCACCCACGCCATTGAGCTGCGGGCGGGCGAACAAAAAGCCCTGGAAGCGCCGAATACCGGCGTATTCAAGCCAGCACCACTCTTCTATCTTCTCAATGCCTTCTGCGACCAGCGTAATCTCCAGATCGGTGCAGCAGCTGATTATCGACTTCACAATCGCCTGCTTGGGCCCGCTCAGGTGGATATCGCTGACGATCTCTCTGTCGATTTTGAGTTTATCCGGCTGGAACCGCGTGAGCAGCGAAAGACCAGCATAGCCGGAACCAAAATCATCTATCGCCAGCCCAACCCCTTCCGCCCGCAGCTGTTTAATCGCGCTGTTAAACTGGTTGAAGCCTGAAATCATCTCGTTCTCAGTGACTTCAATGATCACCTGCTCCGGCTGTAGATTGTGCTTTTTGATCTGCGTTACCAGGAACTCTACCGCGCCCGGCACGTTAACCAGCGACATTGGCAGCAGGTTCACCGCCAGTTTGTGGCTGCCGATGCCGAGCTTTTGCGCCAGCGCAAAGGTCCAGGCTTTTGTTTGCAGGTCGACTTCGTAAATCAGTTCACGATCGAGACTACGGAAGAAATGCTCCGGGCTGCCGCCGTCGTTTCCGCGTATAAGCGCTTCGAGAGAACTGATCTTGCCTTCGGACGGCTCGACAATGGGTTGCAGCGCAAACTGGCAGGGCTGTCCCGCCAGCAGACCTAACCCTTTACCAAACGGCGCGCGCTCTCGCGAAAGCGTCCATTTATCGGGCTCATAGTCCGAAGCGGGTGGGATAGCGGTTTTACCGGTGATAAAGGTCTGAATGAATTTGAAGACCCGATCCTCAGAAGTCAGATAACTTTCCAGCTTGCTGTAATGCAGAACCGACGCCAGAACCGCTTTCGGGGTCTGAACGTCCAGGTCAAACAGCAGCATTCCCACGTCTTCGAAACGTCTGCGCGGGCCGTAATCGCGCATCAGCTCCACTACGCCGGTATGCCGGTCATCAGCACGGATGGAGTTAAAAAGCGCGACGACGCGCTGTTCCGTGCCTTCGAGAATTTGCAGAACGTCACGTCCACGGGAGAGAAGAATGCCTGAGATGCCCTGCTCCGTGTTACGGATCCTGGCCTGTTCAACCAGCGCGCTTAACGCTGCAGAGGTGCAGGTTAAGCTCAGCTGGCTTCGATAAATGAGAGTTGTCAGCACAGAAACGGGGTCCGGTATGGGGTATACGCCTGAACGGTACTGTTTAACACAGTTCCCCGGTGTGACCTAATCTATTCCACGTTGGGCTTAATTATCACCGATACGGCTGTCGATCCGCGTCTGCATATAGTCGTAGAACGGATTCGACGTCACGCGCATCAGCGCATCTTTGCCGACGCTCAGAACCGATGTTTCTCCCCACAGGGCTATCGTCCCGAGGCTGATACCGTAGCGGTTTTTCACCGCAGGATGGCGGCCATACAGATCGTCATCAGGCGGGAACGGAATAGCAACATGTGACAGGGAATAAACCTCCTGCGGATACGCGACCGACAGCGGCATCACCGTTTCCCGGGTGCTGCCCGCTGGCGTTGTCTTTGCCACCATATCAAACCTGTCGGGGCTGGCATTGGTCACAATTGTGACACTGTAACGTCTTTTTGCCTCCGGCAGGAGGTCAGCCACCGCCGTCCAGGATGATGGCCTGAACAGTGGACGGAAACTCCCGGCCTGGTTGATATCAAAAACCACCAGTTCGCTGCCGTTTGCCGGAAGCTGGTCAAACAGCCCGCTGACCACGGCGCGGGTACTGACCGTTGAATCCATGACCGACTGGAAAGCAAGTATCGGCGGAAGCTGCGCCAGTTTGTGATCATGAACACCGCGATTTATCTGCTCATGCAGCGCCTGGGTAAGCAGCCAGGACTGACGTGCCGCATTCACCGGGAACGAATTGTATTTATAAGGATTATATTCTGGCGAAATGTTGAGCCACGCGGCTTTGGCAAACGCCGGTAACATAGCCGGTAGCCCGGCGAATCCGGCAAAGCGCGCAAACGCCGTGACGCCAATCATCGGTGAGAGTAAAACGATCTGCTCAGGTTGACGCAGTGCAGGCGCATCAAGGGCGTCGAGGGCATATTTCATCGCCAGCGCCCCGCCGTTGGAGTAGCCCACCAGATGCAGGGGGAGATCGTTCCCCGTCAGGCGTGTCGCTTCACGAACCGCGAGGCGCGTTGCCGCCAGCCACGCCTCCCAGTCAACGTCTGTCAGCGCGCCCGGTGCCGTGCCGTGTCCGGGCAAACGAGGCACTACGGCCACAAAGCCGTGCTTTTGATAATTCTCTGCCAGATGCCTGACGCTGTAGGGCGAATCCGTCAGACCGTGCAGCAATACCACCCCCCCGCGCGGCTTTCCGGCAGGCATCAGCACGAACGACCGGTTTGCATCCGGGGAAAAGTGTCCTGGCCACACCAGGCTCTGGCGGTAATAACGGTTCAGCGGCGTGCGCTCTGCGGGGGTGACTTTCGCCGTCACCTCAGCGTCGAGAGCGGTGAAGATGGCGTTTTCCCGCGCGACATACGCTACGAAGGTCGCGTTATCCATCTCCTGCACGGACATTTCATCAGCCCGCCAGGTGTGCCAGTGATGCAGGGCTGGCCCCTGCTGCGAAAGATAAACCCGCACCGAAAGCAGAACGAGCACAATGATCCCGATGACCATCGCTATTTTTTTTGCGAGAGCCATCAGGCGCACGCTGACCCGCCAGGGCAAATTCGCCATGTAAGGCTCCCTCTTTTTTCCCAGAGCTTTCATCTTACCAAAAAATGTGAAGAGGCTGACGTATTCACCAAATAGATACCCTTCAGCCTGCACACTGCACCAAAAGTGAACTACGCTGCACAAATGTTGATCACCCGTTAAACAAATATTGCATTAACTTTGCTGCACAGCGCGTTTTCGCCGCAATGTGAACATGGCACGCGTCCTGCATTGTTAATCCGGTAACAGAAACCCGGCCTTTGACAGCCAGTTAACAGCGAGGCGGTATGACGACCAAACCTGAGGTGTTGAGCCGTATCGAAGCGACCTTTAGCCAGCTCACCCCAAGCGAAAAGCGGGTGGCAAGCTGGATGCTGGCGCACGTCGGGCAGATCCCCTTTGAAACGGCAGAGAGCGTGGCGCTGGCCACGGCCACCAGCGGGATCACCGTCGGACGCTTTCTGCGCAAGCTGGGCTACCGCAACCTGGACGACGCCAAAAAAAGCCTGCGCGATCCCCACCAGCCCTGGGGCATTAACGAGCGTCTCGACTCCTGGAAGCAGCAACAGCCGCTGTCGGATCGCCTTCAGAACTCCCTGTCGCTGGAGGTGGACGCCATTGCCCATGTCTACCAGCTGGCGCAAAGCGAAACGTTCAGGCAGGTGGTCCAGCAACTTACCCATGCCGACGCCGTTTTCGTGCTGGGGATCCAGTCCACGCGCGGGATCGCCAATGCGTTCTTCAGCCATCTGGAGTATCTGCGCCCGCGGGTGAGCTATTCAGAAGGGCTCTCCGGTAGCTGGGTGGAGTCGCTTAACTCCGGCTTTGCGAACCCGTATATCGTGCTGACGGATACCCGCGCCTACTCCGCCATTGCCCGCCAGTACTGCCGCGTGGCGAGCGAAAAAGGCCTGGCGATGGCGCTGATCACCGATATCTGGTGCCCGTGGGCGCGGGATTACCCGATTGATTTACTCCAGGTGAAGACCGATACCGGCCATTTCTGGGATTCGCTGGCGCCGGTGAGCTGTCTGTTCAACCTGCTGCTGTCGGGCGTTGTGGAGGCGCTGGGGGATGCGCTGCCGGAACGTCTGGCAATCAACCGACAACTACAACAAGAGTTTGGTCAATTTGAACGCTAAAGGAGCGGAGCTATGCCTGAAGAGAGTCAACTGATTGATGTGGCGAAAACCTTTCCCACGCTGCATATCGATCTGAAATACGCGACCGCCGATAACATCACTGGCCGCCCGATCTACCAGCACGCCGCGTGCCTGTTGCATACGGATGCCGCCACCGCGCTGGCGAAAGCGATCGGCATCGCCGCGCTGGCCGGTCTGAAGCTGGTGGTTTACGACGCCTACCGCCCCCAGCAGGCGCAGTCGCAACTCTGGGATGCCTGCCCCAATCCGGAATACGTGGTGGATGTCGCAATTGGCTCTAACCACAGCCGGGGCACCGCCATTGACGTCACGCTGATGGATGAACACGACAACGTGCTGGATATGGGCGCCGGGTTTGACGAAATGCACGACCGTTCTCATGCCTGGCACCCTTCCGTTCCGCCTGAGGCGCAGCGAAATCGTCTGCTCCTGAACGCCGTTATGTACGGCGGCGGTTTTGT
Source organism: Enterobacter cloacae complex sp. GF14B (assembly GCF_004136805.1). NCBI lineage: Bacteria > Pseudomonadati > Pseudomonadota > Gammaproteobacteria > Enterobacterales > Enterobacteriaceae > Enterobacter > Enterobacter cloacae complex sp. GF14B. Next base: position 5,475 of record NZ_QFRV01000013.1, on the reverse strand, counting down.
GGGCATCAGCAGCGAATGGTGGCATTTCGAACTGCCGAATGCCGCCAGCTACCCGCTGTTAGATGACCAGTTCGCCTGTTATCCGACCACACACTCACTGTAATTCTGGAGCCCCGCCATGAAAACAACGCTGCTTACAACCCTGATTGCCGCTACGCTCGCCCTGAGCGCCCCTCTCGCGCTGGCGGCGGTGCCAAAAGATATGCTGGTGATTGGGAAAGCTGCCGATCCGCAAACGCTGGATCCGGCGGTCACTATCGATAACAACGACTGGACGGTGACCTACCCCTCGTACCAGCGTCTGGTGAAATACAAGCCTGGCACCACGGAGGTGGAAGGCGATCTGTCGACGGGCTGGAAGGCGTCTGACGACCAGAAAGAGTGGACGTTCACCCTGGCAGATAATGCAAAATTCTCCGACGGCACGCCGGTGACCGCCGAAGCGGTCAAGCTGTCGTTTGAACGTCTGCTGAAAATTAACCAGGGACCTTCCGAAGCGTTCCCGAAAGATTTGAAAGTGGACGCGGTGGATGAGCATACGGTGAAATTCACCCTCAGCCAGCCGTTCGCCCCGTTCCTCTACACGCTGGCCAATGACGGCGCGTCGATCGTCAACCCGGCGGTGCTGAAAGCCAATGCCGCCGACGACGCACGCGGTTTCCTGGCGCAAAACACCGCGGGTTCCGGACCGTTTATGCTGAAAAGCCGGCGGAAAGGTCAGCAGCTGGTGATGGTGCCCAACCCACACTGGCCGGGTGAAAAGCCGCACTTCAAGCGTGTCTCGGTCAAGATTATCGGTGAAAGCGCCTCGCGTCGCCTGCAACTTTCCCGTGGCGATCTGGATATCGCCGACGCCCTGCCGGTGGATCAGCTTGCCGCTCTGAAGCAGGAAGGCAAAGTGGCCGTGGCGGAATACCCGTCCCTGCGGGTGACCTACCTCTATCTGAACAACAGTAAGCCTCCGATGAATCAGGTGGATTTGCGCCGCGCGGTCTCCTGGGCGACCGATTATCAGGGGATGGTGAAAGGCATTCTCAGCGGGAACGGCAAGCAGATGCGCGGCCCGATCCCGGAGGGCATGTGGGGCTTTGATGCGAACGCCATGCAGTACAGCTTTGACGAGGCTAAGGCCAAAGCGGCGCTGGAGAAAGTCAACGATAAACCGGCCAGCCTGACGTTCCTCTACTCCGATAACGACCCGAACTGGGAGCCTATCGCCCTCTCCACGCAGGCGAGCCTGGGCAAGCTGGGGATTAACGTCAAGCTCGAGAAACTGGCGAACGCCACCATGCGCGACCGCGTCGGCAAAGGTGATTATGACATTGCGATTGGTAACTGGAGCCCGGACTTCGCTGACCCGTACATGTTCATGAATTACTGGTTCGAATCGGACAAAAAAGGGCTGCCGGGTAACCGCTCATTCTATGAGAACAAAGAGGTCGATGCGCTGTTGCAGGCGGCACTGAAAACCACCGATCAGGCGGAGCGCACCAAAGATTACCAGCAGGCGCAGAAAGTGGTGATTGACGAGGCGGCTTACGTTTATCTGTTCCAGAAGAACTATCAGCTGGCGATGAACAAAGAGGTCAAAGGCTTCACCTTTAATCCGATGCTTGAGCAGGTCTTTAACATCGCCACCATGAGTAAGTAACGGCCCACGCCGGGGGGAAGTGTATGACGTTCTGGAGCATTGTGCGCCAGCGCTGCTGGGGGTTAATCCTGGTGGTGGCCGGTGTCTGTATTATTACTTTTATTATTTCACACCTGATCCCCGGCGATCCGGCCCGCCTGCTGGCCGGTGACCGCGCCAGCGATGAAATCGTGCAGGGCATCCGCCAGCAGCTGGGGCTGGATCAACCGCTCTATATTCAGTTTGGCCGCTATGTAGAGGCGCTGGCGCATGGCGATCTGGGCACATCCATTCGCACCGGTCGCCCCGTTGCGGAAGATTTGAAAGCCTTTTTCCCCGCCACGCTGGAACTGGCCTTCTGCTCTTTGCTGCTGGCCCTGGTGATTGGCGTGCCGCTGGGCATTTTATCGGCGGTGTACCGTAACCGCTGGCTGGATCACCTGGTGCGACTGATGGCGATGACCGGCATCTCGACGCCTGCCTTCTGGCTGGGACTGGGAGTTATCGTTCTGTTCTACGGGCAACTGCAAATTCTGCCCGGCGGCGGCAGGCTGGACGACTGGCTCGATCCGCCCGCCCACGTTACCGGTTTTTATCTGCTGGACGCTCTGCTGGAAGGCAACGGCGAGGTGTTTTTCAACGCCCTACAGCACCTGATTCTCCCCTCCCTGACCCTGGCCTTTGTGCATCTGGGTATTGTGGCGCGTCAGGTACGTTCCGCGATGCTGGAGCAACTGAGCGAGGATTATATTCGTACCGCCCGCGCGAGCGGGTTGCCGGGGTGGTACATCGTGCTGCGCTACGCCTTACCCAACGCCATGATCCCCTCCATTACCGTGCTCGGGCTGGCGCTGGGCGATCTGCTGTACGGGGCAGTCCTTACCGAAACCGTGTTTGCCTGGCCGGGAATGGGAGCTTGGGTGGTGACCTCCATTCAGGCGCTGGACTTCCCTGCCGTCATGGGCTTCGCGGTCGTGGTATCGCTGGCCTATGTCTTCGTCAATCTGGTGGTGGATCTGCTGTATCTGTGGATCGACCCGCGAATCGGGCGCGGAGGTGCCGAATGATGTTAACTCAGGAAACGCCCGTCCCTGTCAGCACCGCTAAACAGCGCATTAACTGGGCAAAGCTATTCTGGATGTTACGCAAAAGCCCGCTCACGCTGATCGGCGGGGTGATTATGATCGTGATGCTGCTGATGATGATGGTCTCGCCGTGGATAGTCCCGCACGATCCGAACGCGCTGGATCTGACCGCGCGATTGCAGGCGCCTTCAGCCCAGCACTGGTTTGGCACCGATGAGGTGGGCCGTGATCTGTTCAGCCGCGTGCTGGTGGGCAGCCAGCAGTCCATCACGGCGGGGCTGGCGGTGGTGGTGATTGCGGGCGGCATCGGTTCTCTGCTCGGCTGTTTGTCCGGCGTACTCGGCGGACGCGGCGACGCCATCATTATGCGTATCATGGACATTATGCTCTCCATCCCCTCGCTGGTGTTGACGATGGCGCTGGCCGCCGCGCTCGGCCCAAGCCTGTTTAACGCGATGCTGGCGATTGCGATTGTACGCATTCCGTTTTACGTGCGGCTGGCACGCGGGCAAACGCTGTTGGTGCGCCAGTTCACCTACGTGCAGGCCGCCCGCACCTTTGGCGCATCGCGCTGGCACCTGATCAGCTGGCATATCCTGCGTAACGCCCTTCCGCCGCTGATCGTACAGGCGTCGCTGGATATCGGCAGCGCCATTCTGATGGCCGCCACGCTGGGCTTTATTGGATTAGGCGCGCAGCAGCCGACCGCCGAATGGGGCGCGATGGTGGCCGTGGGGCGTAACTACGTGCTTGACCAGTGGTGGTACTGCGCGTTTCCGGGGGCGGCAATTCTGATCACGGCGGTTGGGTTTAATCTGTTTGGCGATGGTCTTCGCGACCTGCTGGATCCCAAATCAGGAGGGAAGCAGTCATGAGTGATTCCGTATTATCGATTGAAGATTTGCATCTGAGCTTCCCCATTTTTCGCGGTGACGTCCACGCGCTCAACCACGTCTCGCTGGAGATTGGCCGGGGTGAAATTGTCGGCATGGTGGGCGAATCCGGCTCGGGAAAATCGGTCACCGCGATGCTGGCGATGCGCCTGCTGCCGGAAGGCAGTTACCATGTTCACCATGGCCGGGTCACCCTGCTCGGGGAAGATGTCCTGAACGCGTCGGAAAAACAGCTTCGTCAGTGGCGCGGCGCCAGGGTGGCGATGATTTTTCAGGAGCCGATGACAGCGCTTAACCCTACGCGCCGGATTGGCAGGCAAATGGTGGAGGTGATCCGCCAGCATCAGTCGCTTTCCCCCCGCGACGCGCAGCAGAAGGCGATCGCCCTGCTGGGCGAGATGCAAATCCCGGATGCGGCACAGGTGATGGATCGCTATCCGTTTGAGCTTTCCGGCGGCATGCGCCAGCGGGTGATGATCGCCCTTGCCTTCTCCTGCGAGCCGGAGCTGATCATTGCCGATGAGCCGACCACCGCGCTGGACGTGACCGTTCAGCGTCAGGTGCTGCGGCTACTGAAACACAAAGCGCGCGCCAGCGGGACGTCGGTGCTGTTTATCAGTCACGATATGGCGGTGGTGTCGCAGCTTTGTGACCGGATGTACGTTATGTACGCGGGCAGCGTGATCGAAAGCGGCAGCACGCAGACTTTGATCCACCATCCTGTACACCCCTATTCGATTGGCCTGCTGCGGTGTGCCCCGGAAAATGGTGAACCGCGCGAGATCCTCCCGGCCATTCCCGGCACGGTACCTAACCTCAGCCACCTCCCGCGCGGATGTGCCTTTCGAGAACGCTGTTTTGCTGCCGGGGCGAAATGCAGCGAAACGCCGCGCTTAATTTCCACGGGCGCAGAAGGCCAACAGGCTGCCTGCTGGTACCCACAACAGGAGAGACGCCATGTCTGAGGTACTGCTGGAACTGGATAGCGTGCATGTGAATTTTCCTGCGCGCAAAAACTGGCTGGGGCGCGTGACGGAGCAGGTACACGCCCTCAACGGCATGGATCTCCGGATCCATCGCGGCGAAACGCTGGGCGTTGTGGGGGAATCCGGCTGTGGAAAGAGCACGCTGGCGCAACTGCTGATGGGCATGCTCAAACCGAGTACAGGTGCCTGTCAGCGCGCAAATGCGGCAGGCGGTATGCAGATGGTATTTCAGGACCCGCTCTCGTCCCTCGATCCGCGTTTACCCGTCTGGCGCATCATCACCGAGCCGGTGTGGATACAGCAACGCCGCAGCGAACGGGAGCGTCGTCAGCTGGCTGAGACGCTGGCGCAGCAGGTGGGCATTCGAGCAGAATATCTTGACCGCCTGCCGCATGCGTTTTCGGGCGGACAGCGCCAGCGCATCGCTATCGCCCGGGCGCTCTCTTCAGATCCTGACATCATCGTGCTGGATGAACCCACCAGCGCGCTGGATATTTCTGTCCAGGCGCAGATCCTCAATTTGCTGGTTGCCCTGCAACAGCAGCGAAATCTGACCTACGTGCTGATCTCGCACAACGTCTCGGTGGTCCGGCACATGAGCGATCGTGTGGCAGTGATGTATCTGGGGCAGATCGTGGAGCTGGGTCCGGCGGACCAGGTGCTGAGTCAGCCGCGGCATCCGTATACGCAGCTGCTGCTTGACTCCGTTCCCCGTACCGGAGAACCGCTGGACGAAGATCTGGCATTACGCAAAACCGATCTTCCCGGTAATCGCCACCTGCCCGTTGGCTGCTACTTCCGCGACCGCTGCCCGCTGGCGATGCAGGGATGTGAACGGCCGCAGCCGCTTCAGCCCGCAGCCGAAGGCCGAAGCGTACGCT